>JAJYYT010000022.1 GCA_021800645.1 Actinomycetes bacterium | reverse complement strand
TGACGGTGACGGTGTTGACGGTGACGGTGTTGACGGTGACGGTGTCGAACATGTCGACGGTATCGACAATGCCAGCCGGGCGCGCAGTGCTCACGATCAGATGATCTCCTGGCTCTGCCTGCCCCTGGAAAGCTGGGCGAAGGCGACCGCGAGCACGAGCGCGCCGCCGTAGAAGACTGTCTGCACCCAGCTCTGGGCGCCGAGGATCTCCAGCCCCGTCACACCCGTCACGAGGAAGTAGGCGGCCACGATCGTGCCCCATGCGTTGAACCGGCCCGGCATGATCGTGGTGCCTCCGAGGAAGGCCGCGGCGAAGGCAGGGAGCAGGAAGAAGCTGCCGGCGGTCGGGTTCGCCGCGCCGGACGTGCCTGCGAAGAAGATCCCCGCGAGCGCAGCGAGGAGCCCCGATACGACGAGCGCGCCGACCCGCATCCGCTCGACCCGGACCCCGCTCAGGCGTGCCACCTCTCGGCCACTGCCGACGAACAGGAGCCGTCGCCCGAGAGTCGTGTGCTCGAAGACGTACCACACGATCACGCAGAGGGCCAGCGCGTAGTAGAACTCGAGGGGGATCCCGAGGAACCTGTCCGTCTCGGTGATGTCGTCGAGCGCCACCGAGACGCCGGCGTAGGTCTGATCGTTGCTGATGAGCAGCGTGATGCCGAGCAGAAAGGTACCCATCCCGAGCGTCACGATGAACGGGTTGATGCCGAAGACGCGCACGAAGAACCCGTTCAGCAGCCCGACACCGACCCCGATCGCGAGCGCGATCGCGACGCAGATCCAGATCTCGATCCTCGCGCCGCCGTTGAGCCGTCCGATGATCATCGACGAGAGGGTCAGCGTTCCTGCCACCGACAGGTCGTAGTCCCCCGCGCGCAGCGGGACGAGCAGGCCCAGCGTCACGATCACGAGCACGGCTTCCGACCCGAAGATCGCGCCGAAGGTGCCGATCGTCGGGAACGTCGCCGGCCTCAAGATCGAGAAGATGACGACGACTGCCGCCCACGCGATCGGGACAGCTGACCGACCGAGCCAGTCGCTCACGCGCTTGCGACCAGAGGACGGGCCGCGCGCCACGAGCTGCTCGTCGTCGGCGAGCAGTCCGACCCCCGAAGGCGTGACCTCGACCGCCACATTCACCCCCTGCCCGTCCAGCCCCTCTTCCTTCATGTCCTTCACGTGCACCCGGCTTTCCCGTGCGCCCGGCGCGGCCGCCGGGCACTCCCCGGCTCAGACGACCGAGCTGTAGGTCTCCTCGACGATGCGGTCCTCATTGATCGCCTCCCCGGTCAGCTCGGCGCACAGTCGCCCCCGTCGCAGCACGAGGACCCGATCGCAGAGATCTTCGAGCTGGGACGCGTCCGTCGTCGAGCAGACCACCGCGGTTCCGGCGCGCGCCACGTCTCGCAGCTTCTCCAGGATCTCCGAGCGCGCTCCGACGTCGACGCCTTTCGTGGGCTCGTCGAGGAGCAGGACCCTCGGCGCACCGGCCATCGCCTTCGCGATCACCACCTTCTGCTGGTTCCCGCCGCTGAGGCTCCTGAGCGGCAGGTCCGGATCAGGGGGGCGGACGTCGTAGTCCGCCAGGAGCCGGCGCACCTCCTGGCGCAGCCGTCGATGCTTGATGCGCCCGGCGACACCCCGGTAGCGGTCGAGCACCGAGAGCGAGATGTTCTCGGAGACGGTGAGCGCTGGTGCCACGCCGAGGCGGTGGCGGTCGTCGGGGACGAGCGAGACACCCGCCTTGCGCGCCGCCGCCGGGGAGAAGGCGGTCAGGTCCCAGCGCCGACCGTCGAGCACCATCTCGCCTGCGCGTGCCACGCTCGCACCACCGAGGATGCGAGCCACCTCGTCGAAGCCCGACCCAACCAGGCCCGTCAGGCCGAGCACCTCTCCGGGCTGGACCGCGAAGCTGAGCCCGTCGACCTCCTGGCCCGTCAGCCCTGTCACGACCATCGACGACGTCGACCCGCCGCTCGAGGCGGGGACCACCACGCCCTGATGCGGCTCCATCTGCCGTCCGATGATCAGCTCCACGAGCTCGTCTTCGGTCATCCCCTGCGTCTCGCGATCGGCAACCACCCGACCGTCGCGCAGGACCGTCACGTGGTCCGCCCATTCGAGGACCTCATCGGGAAAGTGCGAAACGAACAGCACGGCGTGCCCAAGGGCGACGACGGCACGCACGACCGACTGCAGCTGGTCGCGTGCGGCGAGGGGCAGCGACGCGGTCGCCTCGTCGAGCACCAGCACGCCGCCTCGGTCGCCGGACTCCGGGCTGCCGGCGCGCAGGCGCTCCGCGGCCCGCACGATCACCACCATCGCCTGGACTGCGACCGGCAGCTCCGCCATCTTGCGACGAGGGTCGATCCGCACGCCGAACGACGCGAGCAGCTCGGAGGCCTTCGCGTGCTCTGCTCGCCAACGGACCCAGGCCTTCGGCTGGTCGACGAACCGGTCGATGAAGAGGTTCTCCGCGACCGACAGCGCGCCAACGACACCGAGGTCCTGGTGCACGAAGTACAGGCCGTTCGCTCGGCTCCCCCCACCACCGAGTGTGTGCGTCACCTCTCTGCCGCCGATCACGATGCGTGCACCCGGGTCCGGATCGTGGTAGCCGGCGAGCACCTTCACGAGGGTCGACTTGCCCGAGCCGTTCTGGCCGACGAGCCCGTGCACTCGACCGGGCATGACCTTCAGCCACGCCCGGTCGAGCGCCTGCGTCGAGCCGAAGGACTTCGAGAGGCCCTCGATCTCGAGCAGCGGTCCGGATGTCGTCGCCTCCGCCATCGTCAGTGCGAGAGGCCCCAGAGCTTCTCGTACCCCGTCTGGAACCCTGTGCCGTACCCCTTCGACTGCTGGGGAGGGTTGCCAGCCTTGGCGATGTTCTTCGCCGTCCAGATCATCATGGGCGTGTTCTCGTTCGGCACGGGCTTCAGCCCGGCCATGATCCGCATCTCCTGGTCCATGATCGCCCAGGCGATCCACTTCAGGTCCTCGCCGACGTCCATGACGACGTCGTTGTGCTCCTGGAGGTACTTGAGGACGAACGCGGTACCGTCGTAGCTGACGATGTGCACCTTGCCCGTGTCTCCCGCGAGGCTGATGGCAGGGATGATGTACTGGGACTGGCTGTCGTAGACCGGGATCACGTAGTCGATGCTCGGTGTGGCCCGAAGCGCCGACTCGACCTCGGTCTGGGTGTCGGAGGCCCAGTCCGCGACCGGGATGTTGAGCACCTTCACCTTGCAGGCAGGGCAGTTGTCGTGGAACGCGGTCACCGCCGCCTTGGCCTCTGTGGGGCTCGAGACGACGTCGTTCGACTCGATCACGAGCGCGTCCGCGTGGCCGCCGCTGTTCACGATCGTCCAGTCGGCCATGATCGTCCCGGCACCGTCGTAGGGCACGTCCACGACCCCGGTGAGCAGCGGGTCGGACTTCTGCCCGATGCTGTACGCGTCCGAGGCGACCACGGGAATGTGCGCCGCTCTCGCGGCCTTGACCTCGGGCGTCAGCTGCTCCGGGTTGATGCCGGCGAGCAGGTCGATGAGGTTGGCCTTCTCCGCCGTCGCCTCCTGCATGCCCTTCACCCATGTCGAGGGGTTCCCGTCGTTCGTGTAGTCGACGAAGTGGATGCCGACCTTCTTCGCCACCGCCGCCATGTCGTTCTCCAGGATCTGGACGAACTGGTCCTGGCTGTCGACCGGGACGCTGAACAGCGTCTTGCCGGCGTCGAGCTTCTTCGCGTCGAAGGCAGGTCCGGGGGCCTTGAAGGTCGGGACCCTGCTGTACTCGTCCACGACCGCTCTGGCAGCCGCGAGTCCCTTCGGGCTCGCCGCGCCCGACACCGAGGTCCCTGCGAGGACGGTCGTCCCTGCGAGGAGCAGGACCGCCGCGACCGGAGCTGCCGCCACCACGAGCGGCCTGCGCCTGCGGCCGGAACCGAGGTGCGGGCGGCCTCCGCGCACGGACCGCGACCTGTTTGCTGGTACTGGTACGCCTGGCATTGTTGCCCCCTCCGTCGTCCCTACGTCTCTTGACTTGTCTTGACTTCTCTTGATTTATCTTGCCTACTCTTGCTCGCTCTTGGCTTCTCGTGCCTTGTCTTGACTTCTCTTGCTTCTCTTCTTGCACTTCTCGTCTCGACAGTGTGGGACGCCGAAGGGAGAGCTTCAATGGACAAACTGTCTGGACGTGACGGTCGGATGAAGACATGTTGTCGACCGGCTGACGGGTAGCCGGTGGCGCTGCGTCGCTCCAGCGTGTCTGTATCATCCCGAGCGGTGGCCGACACCGAGGTCACGCCTCTGAGGGATGCCAGCATCGTCACCGTCGCGGACGTGCTGGGCATCGAGGAGGTGCAGGCGGCACACCCCCGTGTGATGGCTGGCCGGAGCCGCCTGCTGCGGCCGGTGCGCTGGGTCCACGTGGCCGAGGTCCCCGACATCGCCCAGCTGCTGCGAGGCGGAGAGCTCATCCTCACGACGGGCATTGCGCTTCCAGAGGGCCACGACGCGCTCGCCGAGTACATCCGGGAGCTGGCAGAAGCCGGCGTCAGCGGCCTGGGCATCGAGCTCGTGCGCCGCTTCACCCAGATGCCGCGCGAGCTGGTCGTCGCGGCCGAGAAGTGGGAGCTGCCGCTCATCGCGCTGGAGCGGGAGGTCCCGTTCGTCGCGATCACCGAAGCCGTGCACGCGCGGATCCTCCACGGCCAGCTCGCCCAGCTCCGGATCCAAGAGCACGTGCACAGAGCGTTCCACGCCCTCGGCCCGGCCGCCTCCCCGAACGACGTGGTGTCGCTGATGAGCGAGCTCGCGCACTGTCCCGTGGTGTTCGAAGGGCCTGCCCACCGGCCGTTGGCGGTGGCGGCCGCCACAGTGCCGCTCGAGGTGCTGCTCGCCGGCTGGGAGGCCCGGAGCAGGCGCCTGGGCGAGCGCGGTCCCGGATGGCTGGCGGCCCCGGTCCAGCCGTCCGGCCAGCCGCGCGGACGAGTGGTCCTCCTCCTCGAGGACGCGCCGCAGGTGCTCCACCAGGCGGTGCTGGAGACGGGCGGGTCGATGCTGGCCGTCGGATGGCTCCTCGCAGGAACGCCGGCGTCGCTCGAGCACGCTGCGCAGCGGGACCTGATCGAGGACGTCGTGAACGGCCGATGCAGCTCTGTCAACGAGCTGCACGTACGGGCACGCTCCCTCGGCGTGACGCTGCGCCCACACCGGCTGACGGCGCTCGCGGTGCGCTCCGCATCTCCCTTCTGCCATGAGCAGGCCGTCGTCCAAGCGGTGGAGCGCACCCGCACGGTCGCCGTCGTGGGACAGCTACGCGACGACCTCGTCTGCGCGCTCATCGCCGTCCCGCCCCACGAGACGCATGCGGACCGGGCCGGGATCGTCGCGACGGAGCTGCGGCAGGGCTACGCGGGGCCTCCCGAGTGCCTCGCGGTGGGTGCGGCCTTCCTCGCGGAGGACCCGGATCTCGAGGACCTCACGAGAGCCTTCGCGGACGCAGACGAAGCGGCACGTGCCATGCTCGGCTCCGGCGACGCGCGCGTCTCGACCATCCACGACATCGAGCTGCGAGGACTGCTGCGCCTCCTCGGTGACGACCCTCGCGTCCAACGGTTCGTCGCAAGCCAGCTCCGCCCGCTGTGGGAGCACGACGAGCAGCACGGGACCCGCCTCGTCGACGTCCTCGCCGCATTCTTGAGCTCTTCGGGGAACAAATCTGCGGCGGCGGCACACAGCCACATGAGCCGCGCGTCCTTCTACCACTCCCTCGAACGCCTCGCCTCCGTGCTCGGACGCGACCTCGAGGTGCCCGAGGTACGCGTGGCGCTGCACGTGGCCCTCCTCGCGTCCCAGGTCGGAGCCGGGCCGGACCGCTCGCCGGACGTGCTGGGCGCCCGCCGTCACCGAGCGCCGTAACGGCGCAGAGGAAGCGGAGGAGAGGAGGAGGGGAAGCGCAAGGGAGGCGCAGAGGAAGCGGAGCGGTTCAGCCAGGGACCTCGCCGGTCTCCAGCAGCTCGCCGAACCGGGACCCGTCGACGACCGGCACCCCCAGCTCCTCTGCCTTCTGGGTCTTTGCCACCCCTGGCGAGGCACCCATCACGACGGCGAACGTCTTCTTCGAGACGCTTCCCGGCGACTTCCCGCCACGGGCGACGATCGCCGCCTCGGCCTCCTCGCGGGTGTATCCCTCGAGGGCGCCGGTCACGACCACGGACTTCCCGGCGAGCGTCTGGGGCACGGCCTCCACCCCCGCCGCTGCGGCAGGTGGCCGACCGCCCCGCGGGCGGACGGCACCCGGCTCGTCGGTCCGGACGCCGAGCGCCACGAGCCGGTCCAGCGCCGTCACGTTGCGGGGGTTCGAGAAGAATTCGGCCACGCTCTCGGCGATCACGGTCCCGACGCCCTCGACGGCGGCGAGCTCCTCTGCGCTCGCGTGCCGGAGCGCCCCGAGCGTGCCGAAGGCGTGCGCGAGCGCCCGGGCCCCCGTCGGGCCGACGTGACGGATGCCCAGCGCGACGAGAAGGCGGGACAGCGGCCGGGACTTCGAGCCCTGGATCGCCTCGACGAGCCGCTTCGAGGAGATCGCGCCGAACCGCTCGAGCGTCTCGAGCTGCTCTGCCCGGAGGAGGTAGAGATCGACGGGGTCGGTGACCATGCCGGCCTGCACGAGCTGCACGACCCGTTCTTCGCCCAACCCCTCGATGTCCATGGCCGCGCGCGAGGCGAAGTGGACGATCCGCTGCACGCGCTGGGCGGGGCAGTCGATGTTCGTGCAGTAGGTGTCGCTCTCTCCCGGCAACCTCGTCAGCGGTCCGCCGCACGAAGGGCACGTGGCCGGGAACTTCCACGGCGGTGGCCGCTCGGGCGCTGCGGCCCCGTCTCCGCCGGCGTCCGTGCCAGGACCGAGGACCGGCCCCACCACTTCGGGGATCACGTCGCCGGCCTTGTGGACGATCACGAGGTCGCCGGGCCGCACGTCCTTCAGGCGCACCTGGTCCTCGTTGTGCAAGGTAGCGAGGTGGACGGTCGAGCCGCCGACGAAGACCGGTTCGAGCACGGCGAACGGCGTCGCCCGCCCCGTCCGGCCGATCGACACCATGATGTCCAACAGGCGGGTCGTGCGGTCCTCGGGAGGGAACTTGAACGCGATCGCCCACCGGGGCGCGTGCGAAGTCGCGCCCAGGCGGTCGTGCAGCGAGAGGTCGTCGATCTTCACGACGACCCCGTCGATCTCGTAGGGAAGGTCGTGGCGGTGCGCCTCGAGCTCCCGGCAGCGGGCGAAGGCCGCGGTCACGCCGCGCACCTTGCGCGAGTCGGGGCTCACCGGGAACCCCGCGGCCCTGAGCAGCTCCAACGCCGCGCTCTGCGTGCCCGGCGGCCACTCCGAGGCGCCGTCGCGCCGAGCGACCGACCTGCGGACGCTCGCCTCGGGGAGTGCGCCGTCGACCTCGCCGATCTGGTACGCCCAGAACGAGAGCGGACGCGAGGCGGTGACCGCAGGGTCCTTCTGGCGCAGCGAGCCCGCGGCCGCGTTGCGAGGGTTGGCGAACGTCTTCACCCGCTGAGCCTCGGCGCGACGGTTCAGCTCGGCGAATGTCGCCGTGGGCATGTAGACCTCGCCGCGCACCTCGAGGTGGTGGGGAGCGGGGATCTTCAGCTCGCGCGGCACGGCGGAGATGGTGGCGACGTTCGCGGTGACGTCCTCACCGGTCACGCCGTCGCCGCGCGTCGCGGCTTGGGCGAAGCGTCCGTCGACGTAGGTGAGGGACATCGCGACCCCGTCCACCTTCGGCTCGCAGCTGAAGTCGAGCATCTCCAGATCGACCTCGGGCAGCTGGCGGCGCAGCCGGTCGGCCCACGCGTCCAGCTCCGCCTGGTCGAACGCATTGTCGAGGCTCATCATCGGGATGCGATGGCGGACCGGCGCGAACAGCTGGGTCTCGGCCTTCCCACCCACGCGCTGGGTCGGAGAGTCCGGGGTGATGACCTCGGGGTGCTCGGCCTCGATCTGCCGGAGCTCGCGGACCAACGCGTCGTAGTCGGCGTCGGGGATCTCGGGCGCGTCGAGGACGTAGTAGCGCTCGTCGTGGTACGCGATCAGCTTCCGGAGCTCCGCCGCTCGCTCGGCGGGTGTCCGGCGATCCGGCCCGCCATCTGCGTCGACGCTCGGCGCGGGCACGCCGTTCACGGATCCCTCCGGCACGCGGCGACGATGCCCGCGCCAAGCACGGCGTCTGGGTCCGCGGCGTCGTAGAGGGCGAGGGTCTGGCCCGGCGCGACCGGAGACTGCGGAACGGCGAAGCGGCAGCGGAGCGAGGACCCGTCGGCGGACACGCTGACGGTGCAAGGGGCTGGACGTCCGTGGGCGCTCACCTGCGCGACGGCCTCGCCGCCGTCTGCGAGGGGCAGGTCCACCCAGGTGACGCTCCCCGGCACGAGCCACACCTCGCGGACCGCGGCTCGAGACGCGCCCGCGACCGTGACGCGGCGCGCAGCCACGTCGACCGCGACCGCGTAGCGGCGCTCCCTCCAAGCCGGCATGCCGCGGCGCTGACCCACGGTCACGAGCTCGACGGCATCCACCGCGCCGAGGTGCGCGCCGGTCTCCTCGTCGACCACCTCGCCGGGGTGCAGGTCGAGACGGGACGACAGGAACCCCCCGCGCCCCTCGCGGTCGTGGATGAAGCAGACGTCCTGGCTGTCGGGCTTCCCGGCCGTGCGCAGCCCCAGCTTGCTGGCTTCGGCGCGCACCTGCGACTTGGTCATGTGCCCCACCGGCAGCACGATCTCGCCGAGCTGCGACTGCCCGAGCATCGAGAGGACGTAGGACTGGTCCTTCAGCGGGTCGGCTCCGCGCCGCAGCGAGAAGCGGCCCGCGCGCTCGAGCACTCGAGCGTGGTGGCCCGTCGCGAGACGGTCGAAGCCGAGCCTCCGAGCGCGCAGGAGCAGCCGGTCGAACTTGATGTGGCGGTTGCACTCGATGCACGGGTTGGGCGTGCGACCGGCGGCGTGCGCGGCAACGTACGGGCTGACGACGTCCCGCTCGAACTCGGAGGTGTAGTTGAAGACGTGGTGCGCGATGCCGAGCTGCTGCGCGACGCGGCGGGCATCTTCGACGTCCGCGACCGAGCAGCACCCCGAGCTCTGCTGGCCTCCCCAGAGCTTCAGGGTGGCGCCGACGACGTCGTGGCCCTCCGCGACGAGCAGGGCGGCGGCGACCGAGGAGTCCACACCTCCGGACATCGCCACGAGCACGCGCACCGCCGCCGACTCCCTCGCCTCCGCCGCGGCCGTTCAGCCCCGCAAGCGCGCGACGGCCTCGGGGACGACCGCGAGCGCACGCTCGACGTCGGCGGGCGTCGTCGTGTAGCCGAGGCTGAAACGGATCGAGCCACGGGCGACCGCTGCCGGCACGCCCATCGCCGCCAGCACGTGGCTCGGCTCCAGCGCACCGCTTGCGCACGCAGCCCCCGCCGACACGCAGACCCCGGCCTCGTCGAGGAGCACCACGAGCTCCTCGCGGTCGACGGCCTCGAAGCACAGATGGCAGTGTCCCGGCAGCACGGACTTCCGGTCTGCGGCCTCGGTCACCGACGGGACCGCGGCGAGGAGACCGTCGGCCAGCCGGTCGCGCAACGCACCCACGCGCACCGTCTCCTCCTCGCGCTCTCTCGCCGCAGCGGCGAGCGCCGTCGCGAGCCCGACGGCACCGGCGACGTCGTGCGTGCCGGCTCTGCGCTCGCGCTCCTGGCCGCCTCCCACGAGGAGCGGCTCGAGCTCCACTCCCTCGCGCACCACCAGCGCGCCAGCGCCCTTCGGCCCGCCGAGCTTATGCGCCGACACCGACACCAGGTCGACCCCCGGAGCGCCGCGCGCGACGTCGAGCCAGGCCGCCGCCTGCACCGCGTCGGTATGCACGACGGCACCGGGCGCGAGCCTGCGCACGAGGTCCACCACGTCGGCGAGTGGCTGCACGGTGCCCACTTCGTTGTTGGCGAGCATGACCGTCACGAGCGCCACGTGCCTGCCTGGGGCGCCCTCCGAGAGGGCCTCCTCCGGGAGGGCCTCCTCCGAGAGGGCCTCCTCCGAGAGGGCCTCGGCGAGCCGCTCGAGATCGAGGACGCCGCGGGCATCGACGCCGACGCGCTCGTGCCGCACTGCGGGGAACCTCGCCGCCGCTACGCGGCAGGCCTCCAGCACGGCCGCGTGCTCGACCGCCGAGCTGAGCACCACCGTCTCGCGGTCGGGCCGGCGGCGGGCGGCCGCGGCGAGGACCCCGAGCACGGCGAGATCGTCCGCCTCGGTCCCGCCGGAGGTGAAGACGATCTCGCCCGGCACCGCCCCGAGCAGCTCGGCGACCTGGTCTCGTGCATCCTCCAAGGCCTTGCGCGCCGCACGCGCCTGGCGATGATGGCCCGAGGGATGGCCGAAGATCTCGGCCGCGAACGGGGCCATGGCCTCGACCACCTCGTCGCGCACGGGAGCCGAGGCCGCATGGTCCAGGTAGGTGAGGGGCGGACCATCGGTGGGCCTGTGGCTCCCGGTGGGCCTGTGGCTCCCGGTGGGCCTGTGGCTCCCGGTGGGCCTGTGGCTCCCGGTGGGCCTGTGGCTCCCGGTGGGCCTGCGTCCCTCTGTGGGCCGGCGTCCCTCTGTGGGCGTGTGGCCCTCTGTGGGCGTGTGGCCCTCTGTGGGCGTGTGGCCCTCTGTGGGCGTGTGGCCCTCTGTGGGCGTTGGAACCATCGTGACCCTTCGTCCCGTTGCTACGAATCCTCCGAACAGCCGAGCGACACCGGATCGCCCGCAGCGGGTCAAACGGTGTCGCCGACCCGGAACCCACGGTATCCCCTTCGGGGAGACGGATCTCCTAAGGGGTACGTGAGCCGTCCTGCGAGCGTCCCGTAGCCTTGCGCACGGCAGCGATCGGATCCTCCGAACGGCTACCACGCGAGATCGGAGAGATGACCATGCCGGGACCCGGAGAGATGACCGCCAAGGCGCTGATCTGCGAGTACGCGGAGGCGATCGGGACCAAGCTGTACGTCTGTGGGGGGAACGTCACCGACATCGCAGTGGTCGGTGAGCCCCCGTACCCCGTGCACGTCGCGCTGGCGGTGGTCCTGCAGATTCCCTGGCACGCGACGGACCAGCAGCACGAGCTGCACGTGGAGCTGATCTTCGATGGTCCCCGGCCGCGTCGGGTGCCGATCAACTACCGGCCTCAGGACCACCTGCCGGAGGGTGAGAGGGGGATGATCAGGACCGCCTTCCATTTCGGCCGGCCCGCCGAGCTGCCTCCGGGCTCGGATCTGGTGATGCCGGTCGTGTTCCCTCTGTACGGCAAGCCGCTCGACGACGTGGGGCCGTACTACTTCTCGTTCTGGCTCGACGGGAT
Organism: Actinomycetes bacterium; assembly: GCA_021800645.1. Next base: position 1,166 of record JAJYYT010000022.1, on the reverse strand, counting down.
CGAAGTCGACAGGGTCTCGTTCCGCGTGCGCCCCGTCGAGATGGAGATGGTCACAGCTGGCCAATAGCGAAGGACAGAGCTCCCAACGGGACCGGCCCCTTCGACGGAGCGACCTCTGGGACGGGACCGATCTCTGCGACGCGGATGGCCGGGTCGGTCAATCGGCTGCGTCGGCAGTCGTCGGCACGGAAGCACCGGGATCTTCGCGCACGGACTTCGCGTTGCAGAACTCCTTGATCCCCATCCCGCTCAGCTCCCGGCCGTACCCGGACCGCTTGATCCCGCCGAATGGCAGCTCCGGGGAGGAGGCGACCATGGTGTTCACGAAGACCTGCCCCGCCTCGATGCCAGCCACGAGGCGATCGCGGTCGGCGGCGTCTCGCGTCCAGATGCTCGAGCCGAGGCCGTACTGCGTGCGGTTGGCGATGCGGATCGCCTCGTCGAGGTCCGTGTACCGCTCGACCGTGGCGACCGGGCCGAACACCTCTTCCCGCAGCACGCGCATGTCGGTGGTGACGTCGAGCAGCACCGTCGGCTCGTAGTACCACCCGGGGCCCTCGATCATCGAGCCGCCGCAGGCGATGGTCGCGCCCTTCTCGCGAGCATCGTCGACCTGGGCGGCGATCTCCTTGCGCTGCGCCTCCGTGACGAGCGGGCCGACGTCGGTCGCGGGGTCCATCGGGTCGCCGACCCGAAGCGCGGCCATGCCCGCGGTGAAACGGTCCACCCACTCGTCGTAGACCTCTGCGTCCACGATGAAGCGCTTCGCCGCGATGCAGGACTGACCGTTGTTCTGGACGCGCGCGGTCACGGCCACCGCTGCGGATCGCTCGAGGTCCGCCGTCCTCGTCACGATGAACGGGTCCGAGCCCCCGAGCTCGAGCACGCACTTCTTGAGCACCCGACCCGCGGTCCCGGCGACCGCGGCGCCGGCCTGCTCGCTCCCCGTGAGGGTCACGGCGGCGATCCGCTCGTCCTCGATCACCGGCGCGACGTCGGACGACGAGATGAGCAGCGTCGTGAACGCGCCCTCGGGGTACCCCGCGCGCCGGAAGAGCTCCTCGACGTAGAGCGCCGACTGCGGCACGTTGGCCGCGTGCTTGAGCACGCCGACGTTCCCCGCCATGAGGCCGGGAGCCGCGAAGCGCGTCACCTGCCACAGCGGG
>JAJYYT010000492.1 GCA_021800645.1 Actinomycetes bacterium | reverse complement strand
CGGTAGGACTCTCGTTCCGTCCGGAGCTTCGCGAGCTGTTCGTCCAGGTCGGCCCGACGGCGCTCGGCCGTGGACCAACGGTCGTGCCAGTCGGTGTCCGCGGTCGAGCTCGCCTCGAGGAGCCGCACCTGGGCGCGCCGGCTCTCCGCGGCGGCCCGAGCCTCGTTTAGGGCCTGCGTGGCGGCGAGAGAACGTTCCTCGGCTCGACGAAGGTGGTTGCGGGCCAACTCCCTCCGTTTCTCCGCCTCCTGGAACCTCTCGGCGAGCCGCTCGTAGCGCTCTCGCGACCGGCGCTCCTCCTCGAGCGTCGCGACCGCGCGCCGGGCCCGCTCGAGTTCGCCCGAGGCGCGCTCTACGCGTCCGGCCGCTTCGAGGCGGTGCGCCTCGAATGCCGGAGGAGAAACGGGCTGGTGGCACCGAGGACAGACCCCGGCGCGGAGCAGGGACTCGAGCTCCTCGAGCTCGGTTCGGGCCCGCAGGTTCTCTTCGGATGCGGCGGTCTCGGCCCTGCGGGCTCCCTCGAGCGCGGAGTCAATGGCTCCGAGCGTCCGGGGCGTGGGTTCCGGCGGGGCCTTGGCGGGTCCTTCCTCCACCGAGCGTTCCAACGACGCCCGGGCCTCGAGGAGGTCGCTCTCGGCGCGGGTCCGCGCGGAGCCTGCTTCGGCTACGCGCTGCTCCTGGGTCGCAAGCTCGCCCCTTGCGACGGCGAGCTGCCGGGCCCGCGCCTCGACCTCGGTCCGTTCGGCTTCGAGCCCCGTGCGATGCCGGTCGAGATCCGCGTGTTCGGCCTCGAGCCGCTGAATCTGCTCGTTGAGAGTCCGCTCCTGATCCGGTCCCGGACCCGGCGGCTCGAGCTCCGCGCGAAGGCCGGTGAGCCGGCGCTCGAGGTCCCGGATCTGGCTATCGTCGTGGCGGTCTTCTCGTTCGAGCCCTTCAAGTTCGCGCACGTCGCCCTGGATCGCTCGGAGAATGCTATCCTCCGCCGTGCGCGCGGCCTCCGCCTCCCCGAGGCGCGAGCGCTCGCGCTCCTCGCGCTCCCGGATCTCGGCGATCCGGATTTCGAGCCGATCGAGATCGCCCTTCCGGTCCGCGACCTCCACTTCCCAGTGGAGGAGCTGATCCGCCTCTCCTCGACGGACCCGAACGATCTGCCGAATCTCCGTCGCGACTTCCTTCGCGTTCTCCGCGGCCGTATGATACCGCTCGAGTCCAAGCGCTTTCCTCACGGTCTCTAGACGTTCGAGGGGGTCCTGCCCGAGGACCTCGCGCATCCGTTCCTGCGGAACGTACACCGCCCAGCGCCACAGGTCGGAGTGCGCCCGGGGATTCGGGTTATCCGGGAACCGGAAGAGATCGATCACCCGTTGGCGCAGTTCGGTCGCAGAGTAGGCGGCTCGGCTCCCGTCCTCGGCGTAGCTCAGTCGCTCGACCTCAAAGGTCTCCTTGCCCCGCCGCGTGAGGCGCCGGAACAGCCGGCCGATCTCGTAGGAATGCCCGCCGTCTTCCAGCGTGACCGAGACTTCGGCGTGGGTCGCTCCGTGGCGGACAAGGTAGGTGGCGTCGACCTCTGCGAATCCGAAGAGCGCCATCTCGATCGCGTACAGCAGCGAGGTCTTCCCGGTCCCCACGTCGCCGGCGATGAGGGTCGTGCCCGCGTCGAGTTTCAGGTCGGCCGACTCGTAGCTTCGGATGTTGCGGAGCCGGAGCCGGCGCAGCTGCACGAGGGCTCCTATCGGGGATCCGAACGGCGGACGTCGAGGATGCGCAGGGCCGCCGTCTTGCGCGCTTCGATGTAATCGGCCGCCGCTTCCCCGTCGCCGCGCGGGGTGCCGAGCTCGCGAAGCAGCTCTCGCAGCCGCGCGCGCCCCTCCTCCCCGAGCAACCACGAAGTCTCCTCGGTGGCCGTGTCGGCGAGCCGCTCGAACTCCTGGCGCTCGATATCGCTCTCGCTCAGCGCCGGCGTGCTCGGCGCTTCGGAAGAGCGGACATTTCCGATCAGGATCTCGACCGGGACCCCCGCTTCGCGGGCGGCGGCCGCCGCCTCGGAGAGCCCCAGCTCCGAGTACGAGCGGTCGCCGAGCTCTCCGTCCAGACGGATCACCACCTCGCGCCCCGGCGGCGGAGGGAGGGCCGCTTGGGCCCGTGCGAGGATCAACGCCTGGAGCTCCTTTCGGGACCGGGACGTGATGGAGATCGCATCCTCGGCGCTGACGGAGGGCCGGCAGGGATCGAAGAACTCGAGCCGGGGCCTCCGGTTCTCCACGCGCACGACTGCGAGTCCATGGCGACCGAGGAACGTCTTCTGCGCGTCCAGGTCGGGAGTGCTCGTCCCGTAGACGGCCCCAGGATTGACGAGGAGCCCGCCGTCCGGCCCTTCGCCGACATACGGCACGTGGATGTGTCCCCCCGCGTAGTACTCGCAGCCGCCCGGAAGGTCCGAGCGTCGGATCCCCTGGATCTTGCCTTGCATCGAGGGCGGCAGGTATTCCTCAACGGCCGCATGGAACTGGAAGATGTGAAAGCCCTCCGACGCCCGGAACGCCTCGGAGTCCACCGCCCGGAAATAGGCACGGTCGAGGCCGTGCGAGCGTCCGGAGATCCCCGCGATCCGCGCGCCTGTGGGCTCGTCGACCAGGTAGGGAAGCGTCCATCGAGTGCCCTCGGAGCGGACGGTCTCCGGCGCGACCCGCACGAAGACGCCCGCCTCGGCCAGGACGTCCAGCCAACTGGTCTTGTGGGCGACG
>JAJYYT010000491.1 GCA_021800645.1 Actinomycetes bacterium | reverse complement strand
GGGGGTGCGCGGCTACACGCCCCTGCACGCGTCCTTGCTCCTCGTGCCCGGCTACCTCGTGGGCGGCTTCGTCGGGCCGATCGGCGGACGGCTCGCCGACCGGGTCGGGGCGGTGTGGCCGGCGACGCTCGGGCTCGGGATCCAGATCGTCGCCCTCCTCGTCTATGCCCAGCTAGGCGTCCACAGCTCCGTCGGCCTCGTGGTGGTCGCGTCGGTCGTGAGCGGCCTCGGCTCCGGGCTCTTCTTCCCGGCCAACACGACCGCCGTCATGCGGGCCGCGCCGCCCGAGCTGTTCGGGGTGTCCTCGGGGATGCTGAGGACGTTCGCGAACGTCGGGATGGTCTTCTCGTTCGCCGTCGCGATCCTCGTTGCCGGCCGGGCGATCCCCCATCGAGTCGCGTTCGCGATCTTCGTCGGCACCACCCGTCTCACCCACCACCTGGCAGGGTCCTTCACCGACGGGTTGCACGCCGCGTTCTACGCGTCGGTGGGCATCATGGCGCTCGCAGCCCTCCTTTCTGCCACGCGGGTGGTGCACCCGTGGCGCAGGTCGCACGCGCCGGCGGAGGTGGCGGCGGAGGGTTGAGCGTGCGCAGTCGCGGGAAGAATTCGTGACGACGACCGGATTTCTCGAAGAAGTTCGGAGCCATGCCGAGACATACGGGTGCGGCTTTGGCACAGTTGTGCAAGCAGGCATCCGATCGGGGGGAGCGGACGCGAGGACGGCAGCGGGGACGGCAACGAAGGGGGAATCGGAGAAGATGGACGACCACCCGATCGAGCAATTCGACCCGTTGCTGCGCAACATGCTTGCGTGGGACCTGGTCCAAGAGACCGACGACGGCCGATGGGCGCTGCGTCCCGACGTCGCCGAGCGGCTGAGCGCCCTGACGAGGTACACGAAGCGCAGCGAGCCGTCCGAGGTCGTCTACTTCGGCCATACCTGCGCGGGGTGCAAGTCCAACGGCCTGACCCGCCTGCGGGACGGCACGTACCTCTGCGACGAGTGCCGCCGGGCGGAGGACCTCTCGTCGGTCGCGACGCTGTTGCCCGCGCCCGAGCAACAGAAGCCTCGCCGTTTCAGCAGGTCGCGCAAGATCGCGAGCTGATGACCGCCAGCGCGCGGGCAAAGAGCGCGGCCGCGCGATACCGCTCCAGCACAGCGCGCGGGGGACTGCGGTCGTGGGAGCTGCGCCCTGGCCTCGGCGAGTAGAGTGCTCGAACGTGCCGGGGGAGGGAGCGTCGAACTTCAGCGTGAGCGTCCTCGGCCACCGCGTGGAGCGCCGCGAGGACCCTCCCTTGCTCACCGGCGCTGCCGAGTACCTGGACGACCTCCATGCCGACGGCCTGCTGCACGCGGTCTTCGTGAGATCGTCGGTCGCACACGGGGAGCTGCGCAGCGTGGACGTCTCGAGCGCGAGGGCGCAGCCGGGTGTGGTCGAGGTCTTCTGCGCCGCAGACCTGGGTCTCCGCGACATCCCTGAGTGGTACCGCCCCGACGGGCCGCCGAGAGCGGAGGTCGGGCGACCATGCCTGGCGAGGGACCGGGTGCGCTTCGTCGGCGAGGCCGTGGCGGTCGTGGTGGCCGAGTCCCTCGCAGCCGCCGTCGACGCGGCGGAGCACGTCGTCGTCGACGTCGACCCCCTGCCGGTCGTCGTCGACCCGCTCGCCGCGCTCGCAGAAGGCGCCCCGCAGCTCTTCCCTACCCTCGGCTCGAACGTGGTGCTGGAGGCCCCTCCGACCGACGAGGACGTCCTCGAGGGTGCTGACGTCGTGGTGCGCGGGCGCTTCGTGAACCAGCGGGTGGCCCCTGCGCCGATCGAGACGAACGCCGCCCTGGCGATGCCGAGCCCGGAGGGCGGCTTGGACTGCGTCGTGACCTCCCAGGCGCCGTTCGCCGTCCGCCAAGGCGTCGCGGCCGCTCTGGGCATCGAGCCATCGACCGTGCGCGTGCGTACCGTCGCAGTCGGAGGGGGGTTCGGGGCGAAAGGCGGCGTCTACCCCGAGCAGGTCGTCGTCGCCGCGCTCGCCGCTCGCCTGAGACGGCCGGTGCGCCACGTGGAGACCCGATCGGAGAACCTGGTGGCCATGAGCCACGGGCGAGGCCAGATCCAGGACGTGGCGCTCGGTGCGCGCCGGGACGGGACCATCGTCGGGCTCGAGGCGAGGACGGTGACCGACGTGGGTGCGTACCCGTGGCGGGGGGGCATCCCGTTCCGCACGGCGCGGCTCATGGCGAACGGCGTCTACCGGATCCCGCGCCTCTCGCTCACCTCTCTCGGGGTGGTCACGAACACCACGCCTATCGGTCCCTACCGCGGCGCCGGGCGCCCTGAGGCCACCGCGATGCTCGAGCGCGCGATCGACCTTCTCGCCGCGTAGCTCGGTATCGACCCTGCCGAGGTGCGCCGCCGCAACATGCTGGTGCCCTCCGACTTCCCGTACACGACGCCGACGGGCGCCGTGTACGACAGCGGCGACTACGGGCGGGCGTTGGAGGCGGTGCTCGCGCTGGGAGACTACGACACCGTCCGCAAGGAGCAGGCCGAGCGCAGGAACCGCGGCGACGCCGTGGTCGTCGGCGTCGGGCTCTCGACCTTCGTGGAGATCAGCGGGTCAGGCTGGGAGTTCGGCGGGGTGACCGTCGACCCGGACGGCAGCATCGTCGTCGTGACGGGTGCGTCCCCGCACGGCCAGGGTCTCGTCACGGCGCTGAGCCAGGTCGTGGGCGGCGTCCTCGGTGTCGACCCCGACGAGGT
>JAJYYT010000490.1 GCA_021800645.1 Actinomycetes bacterium | reverse complement strand
CGCGTCGTGGAGGCGTTCGGACCGAGGCTCCTGCAGGTCCTCGCAGGGCCTTCCGAGGGCTGCGACGTGTTCGACGTCGTCGTCCACGACCCGGCCGAGGAGGCCGTCGCCGAACGCGGCGATCTCGTCCTCGCCGTCGGCGTGCGCGGCGTCGACGGCGTCGCGGCGATCGCCCGCTCGCTGCAGGGGGCCGGCGTCGCCGGCATCGTGGTCAAGGTCCCTCTCGGAGGACTCGACGGGCCCGGCGGTCGGGAGCTGGCCGAGCTCAGCGGCGACACGACGATCCTCGGGCTCGTACGCGACGCCTCGTGGTCGTCGATCGCCGCCCTCGTCCGCTCGCTCCTGCCCACGACCGGCGGGGCGCGCGACCCGGGCGAGGATCTGTTCGGTCTGGCGGAGGCCGTGAGCGCGATCGTCAATGCGGCCGTCACCATCGAGGACACCTCCTCGCGTGTGCTCGCGTTCTCGGGTCGCCAGGACGAGGCCGACGTCGGTCGGCGCGACACCATCCTCGGGCGCCAGGTCCCGACGGAGTACCTTCGAATGCTCGAGGAGCGGGGCGTCTTCACCTGGCTGGAGCGGGAGAGCTCGCCCATCTACATCGAGCCCTTGAGCGACATCATGCAAGCCCGGGCGGCGGTCAGCGTCCGTGCCGGCAGCGAGATGCTCGGTTCGATGTGGGCCGTCGTGGACGAGCCGCTCACCGACGTGCAGCAGCGGGCGTTCGCCGACGCGGCCGAGCTGGTCGCGCTGCACCTGCTGCGGCTGCGAGCTGCAGCCGACGTCGGACGCCGCGTCGAGTCGGAGCTCGTCGAGACCGTCTTGCATGGGGGGCGGGGCGCCGCGGAGGCCGCGGGCCGGCTGGGAATCGCTGCCGAGCCCCTCTGCGTCCTCGCCGTGCAGCCCATCCGGGTCGAGCCGAGCCAGCAGGAGGCCGTCTGCCAGCAACTGCGCCTGCGGCTCACCGTCCACAGCGCCGCCCTGCGGTCCCGTTGCGCGGTGGCCCAGCTCGGTGGCGTGGTCTACGGCATCTTCGCCGGGGGTGACGCCGACGACTCCGCCGGGGGTCCCGTGGTGAGGCTGGCGGAGGAGTTCGTCACCCGTCCGGGGTCCACCGGCACCGACGTCGTCGCCGGCATCGGTCGAGCGGTCTTGCGACAGGTCGAGCTCGTGCGCTCGCGCACCGAGGCCGACCGTGCCCTTCGGGTGCTGCGCCACGAGGCGCTCCACCTCGGCTCGAACCGGCGCGTGGCCCGTTTCGCCGACGTGCAGACGACCTCGTTGCTCCTTCGGCTCGCAGACCTGGCCGCCGAGGAAGGCGACGTGCTCACCGGGCCGCTCGACGCGCTCTTCGACTTCGATGCGGCGCACCGCTCCGAGCTCGTCGACACCGTGGCGGCGTACCTGGACACCTTCGGGGACGTGGCCACCGGTGCCGCCGAGCTCCACATCCATCCCAACACGTTCCGGTACCGCCTTCGGCGGGCGGCGGAGCTGGGCGGGCTCGACCTCGCAGATCCCGAGACCCGCCTCGCCGCCCAGCTCCAGCTGCGGCTCGACCGGATCGCCGGAGCTTGACCGCCCGGTTGGACCGACCACCAAGGGGAGACCGCCGTTTTTGTCGGGTCCGACGATGACCCGGACCGGCCCGCGTGGCGATAATTCAGGCGTCAGTCCGATCGACGCTCTTCGTCGTCTGTGCAAGGGGGGAACCAAGTTGGCACGACGGTGGACTTCTGCACTCTTGGCCTCCGCGACCGGGCTGGCGCTCCTCGCCGTCGCCTGTGTGCCCCCCTCCGCCGCCGCCGGGCGCGGGCGCGCCGCGTACGTCTCGGGGGGAACGCTGACCGAGCTCATCCCGACGGACCCGGGCAACCTGGATCCTCTCACGACGGTCACCTCGGTCACCCGCGGGCTCGACGCCTACGCGTACGACCCGCTCGTCAATCTGACGCCCAACGGCAGGCTGGTCTCGGGGCTCGCCACGAGCTGGACGCAGTCGGGCACAACCTACAGCTTCACGATCCGGCACGGCGTGACCTGCTCCCACGGCTCCACAATGAGCCCGGCCACCATCGCCGCCAACATCAACTACATGAGCAACCCGAAGAACAGGTCGCCCCTCATCACACTCTTCATCCCGGGCGGCGCCAAGGCCACGGCGAACACAGCCGCCTCGAAGGTCATCGTCACCCTGAAGAAGCCGTTCCCGTTCTTCCTGGTGGAGCTGAGCCAGATCGGTCTCGTGTGCACCAAAGGTCTGACGCACCCGTCTCTCCTCGCCGATGGCACCGAGGGGAGCGGACCGTACGTCCTCAGCTCGGCCGTGCCCGGGGAGCAGTACACCTTCACGATCCGCAAGGGCTATGCCTGGGGGCCCGGCGGCGCGTCCACCAACGCCGCGGGGATGCCGGCGAAGATCGTGGTGAAGGTGGTGTCGGACCCGACGACCGAGGCTGACCTGCTCCTCGGCGGCGGTGCCAACATCGCGAGCGTGCAGGGTCTCGCCAGCAAGCCGCTGAGCGGCGCCCGCCTCTTCCACAAGAGCGCGGCGCTGCCCCTCGGCGAGCTGTGGTTCAACCAAGGCTCCGGGCACGCCACCGCGACCACCGACGTGCGCAAGGCCATCGTGGAGGCGCTGCAACCGTGAAGCATCTGCGGATGGCGCGGTCCGGTCCCCCCTCCCCCTGGAGTCCCCTCTCCTCGCCACGGCGAGTCGTGCCCGAAGGGTATCTCGCCAAAGGCCCGCCAAAGGCGGTCT
>JAJYYT010000021.1 GCA_021800645.1 Actinomycetes bacterium | reverse complement strand
AGGCGGCTGCGATGCTCGCGGCAGAAGGTGTGGCGGCCAACGTGATCGACGTCACTTCCGTGGACCTCCTGTACCGCTCGTGGCGGTCGTCGCTCCTCGACGCGGTCGACGGGGCTTCGGGCAGCGCCTCCTCCACCCACGTCGACAGGCTCTTGCGCCCGCACGAGCGCGAGGCGCCGATCGTCACGGTTCACGACGGCGCGCCCCAGACGTTGAGCTGGCTCGGGTCCGTCCACGGGGCGCAGGTTGTGCCGCTGGGCGTCGATGGCTTCGGCCAGGTCGGCTCGGTGAGCGAGCTCTTCGGTCACTTCGACATCGACTCGCCGGCCATCGTGAACGCAGCCCTGCTGGCGCTCGATCGGGCTGGCGGCGACTGAGGCTGGCATCCCCGCCGCCGGTCAGTGGCTTGTCTCGAAGTGCGGGCCGCGTGGCCGGAGGGTCGTGACCCTGACGCTCGCGGCGCGCTCAGCGACGCTTCGCTGCGCCGAGGTGGTGCGCGAGGAACTGCGCGCTGGCCTCGAACGCCTCCGCGGGCAGGTCGCCGTGGTCACCGGGATGGGCCAGCAGCTGCTTCCCCGTGGACCCGAGCGCTTCCCACAGCTCCACGGCCACGTCGTGAGGGAAAAGGGCGTCGTCCCACTGCACGAGGAAGAGGACGGGGCAACGGACCCGTGGCGCGTCGCGCGCGATCCGCGCGCTGGTCGGACCGGTGAGGCCCATGAGTCCCAGCACCGCGGCGCTGAACCGGGTGTCGGCGGCGACCGCGGGCAGGCCGATGATCGTCCCCATCGAGACGCCCCACCACCCCACCGGTCCGTCGCCGACATCAGGCAGCGACTGCAGCGCATCGAGGGTCGCCCGCCAATCGGCCACCATGGCGTCGGTCATCGCGTCACCCTCGTTGGCCCAGAGCTGGGCGAACTCTGCGAGGACGAGCGGCGGCGGGGCGGGCGGGCCCGGCCGCCGGTCGCCGTGCACCGGGCCGTCGATCGCTGCGGCAGCGATGCCGTGGTCACGGACGAGGCGCCGCGCCATGGCGACGATGTAACTCTGGCGCTTGGTGCCAGAGCCCCCGTGACCGAGCAGCACGAGCGGGTGTGGCGGGTCCGCCTGCGCCGGCGTCCAGATGACGGCGGGGATCCGACGGCCCTCGCGGACGAGGTCGAAGCGCCGCTCCCGCACGTCGTGGCCGATCACGCTCTCGTGCACGTCCTCGTCGAGCCAGACGATCTCAGCTGGCTCGCCGTGCCGCACCTGCACCGCCTCGATGCGCCGGGTCGGGCAGGCGGGCTCGCCGGCGGCGGGCTCGGGCAGCACAGACATCGACCGCAAACTATCCGGGGCGGATCGACACGCGTACCCGCCCTCATCCGAGGCCCGCGGCGCCTCCTCCATCGATCGCATGCACGGCTCGGCGGCGGCCCCCCTCTGGCACGCGTTAGCACTCTCGGCCCGCGAGTGCTAATCTTGGGAGTGCCGCGGAGAGCGCGGAGTGCCGCGGAGGCCGCAAAGGTGCGAAGCGGATTCTGCGAGGCGGTGAGGTGCGAAGCGGTGACAGGTCCGTGCGCAACGGGCCTTGTGTTGGCAGGAGGTGTTGGACATGGCTCTTGTGAGAAGCGATCCGTTCCGGGAGCTGGATCGGGTGGCACAGCAGCTTTGGAGTGACGGAAGGGTGAGGTCGGGCGCGGTCTCGATGCCCATGGACGCCTTCCGCAAGGGGGACGTCTTCCTCGTCCAGATCGACCTGCCCGGCGTGCAGAGCGAGGCGATCGAGGTCACGGTCGAAGACAACGTCCTCACCGTGAAGGCGGAGCGCCCCTCCCCCGAGACGAACGAGGGAGTGGAGACGCTCGTCGCAGAGCGGCCCTTCGGCTCGTTCTCCCGCCAGATGTTCCTTGGCGACAACCTCGACGTCGATCGTATCCAAGCGAACTACGAGGCAGGAGTGCTGACGCTCACGATCCCGGTGGCTGCGCACGCGAAGCCGCGTCGCATCGAGATCTCGACGCAGCACGAGAGGCAGTCCATCCCCGCTTGAAACCGGCGTCGCCAGCCGCACGGATCGACGGCTCCGGACGCGACGCCCGGAGCCGTCGCCGCGCAGGCGGGCGAACGGCCGGCGCGCGAGCTGCAGGTCCCCGTAGCTGCAGGTACGCGTAGCTGCGGTCCCCGTAGCTGCAGGTCCCCGTAGCTGCAGAGCTCTGCGGGCGCAACTGCAGAGGCCCTGCGGGTGCTCAGCGCGCGGTGATGTACTCCTCGAGCAGCTTGCGGTCCAGCTGGAGCTGCTCGATGGTGTGCTTGACCACGTCACCGATGCTCACGATGCCCACCAGCACCGAGTCCCTGGTGACAGGCAGGTGACGGATCCGCTCGTTGGTCATCGTCGTCATCACGGCGCCGACCTCGTCGTCGAGACCGACCGTGTGGACCGGCGCGGACATGATGTCCCGTACGGCACGGTCGAGAAGGTCCTTGCTGTGACCATGAAGGTGTCGGACGATGTCGCGCTCGGACACGATCCCGTCGATGTGCGCGCCGTCCGCGGAGACGACGAGAGCACCGATCCCGTGGTGCGCGAGCTGTGCGACCGCTTCCTGCACGCTCGCGCCTCCGTCGATCGTGGCGACCTCCGTCCCCTTGCGCTCGAGGATGTCACCGATCCGCATGCCGCCTCCACCTCGCAATTTCCACCGGGAGCCGCCCTCCCCTACGCCTTCTCGACTCGCGCGAGCACGTTGCGCTGGCGCAGCTTGCGCACTGCCTGTTGCGCCTCCGTCTCCGGCAGGATGGCGGCCAGCGCCTCCCCGGTCGTGTGCACGCGCATCGACAGCATCTCTGCCTCGGGGCGCGTGTAGCCGAAGAGCGCGATGCATGCACGCTCCACCTCGTCGAAGGTCGTGAAGTCGCTGTCCATGATGATCACGGCGAAGTCCTTGCCGAAGAGCTCGCGGAGCTGGTCGTCGACGCCTTCGTCGGACCGCTGTCGGATCTCAACGTCTGGGAAGGAGAGCGGCGTCACTGGTCCTCACGCGGTTCGCATGTGGTCGAGGTCAGACGAATTCTACTGATCCGGAGTGCTCCGAGGACAAGGAGATCCGCCGCCGCCGTCCCGGCACGACGTACCCGTTGTCCACGAACCACCGGACCGAGTCCTCGACGGCTTCCTGTGCCGGCCGGGAGACGTAGCCGAGCTCCCGGCGTGCACGGGCGTCGTCGAAGACCATCATCGTGGACGACATCCGGGCCGCCTCCAAGGGCACCGAGGGGTGGCGTCCGAGCACCTTCCCCTCGACGGTCTCGGAGAGGAGCCCCGCGGCGAACGCGACGAGCGTCGGGAGCCGGACCGTCACCGGCGGGAGGCCGGTGACCTCGGCCAGCAGGCTCAGGAGCTCGCGCATGGCGAGGTTCTCACCTCCCACGATGTAGCTCCGTCCCACCCGGCCCCGCTCGAGCGCGAGGAGGTGCCCGGCGGCGAGGTCGTCGACGTGCGCCACGTTCATCGCGGTCTCGACGTAGGCCGGGATCCTCCCGTTGAGGAAGTCGACGACGACCTTCCCCGTCGGGGTCGGCCGGTGGTCTCGCGGCCCGAGCGGGAAGGTCGGCAGCACGAGGCTCACAGGGACGCCCTGCGCAGCGGCGCGGAGCACCTCGTGCTCCGCCACGTACTTGGACCGCTTGTAGTGGCCGAAGAGGTGTGAGACGTCCGCCACGCTCTCCTCGGTCGCCGGCAGCTTTTGCGACTTGTCGAGCCCGAGCGTCCCGACCGTGCTCGTGTACACGATGCGCTCGGCCCCCACCTCGGCGGCGGCCCGCAGGACGTTGCGCGTGCCCTCGACGTTCACCTTGTAGAAGACCGACGGGTCCTTCGCCCAGAAGCCGTAGACGGCAGCCGCATGGAAGACGAACCTGGCACCCTCCAGGGCTCGGCGCACCGAGCCGAGGTCGCACACGTCCGCGGGCCGCACGTCGACACCGAGCCCGTGGAGGTTTCGCCGGTCGCCGGCGGGCTCGGCGAGAGCGACCACCGATGCCCCGCGCTCGAGGAGCCGGCGGGTGATCGCCGAGCCGATGAAGCCGGCCGCCCCGGTGACCGCGATGCGGTCGCCCGCCGCGATCGTCACGGCGGGCGCCTTCGGCGGAACCTGACGATCCCTCCGCCCGGCCCCGGCGCTCACGCGGGTGCCATCACCGGCTTCGACCCCTTGCGCCTGAGAGCGCTCCTGGCCATCGTGGTACCGAACTCCATGAGGAGACCGGAGCCGCGGTGCGCGTCGCGGAGCACGTCGTCGAGCGCCGACACGAAGTAGTCCACTTCTTCGGGCCCTGCGATCAGCGGAGGCAGCAGCTTGATGACGTTCATGTTGTCGGCCGCGACCTGGGTGAGGATCCGGTGGCGGTGGAACAGCGGGACCACAACCATTTGCGAGAAGAGCGCCGTGCGGAGCGCCTCGAGCGCGTTCCACCGCATGCGCAGCGCGCGCGACTCGGGCTTGCCGAAGACGAGGCCGATGATGAGCCCCTTTCCGCGCACTGCATGGAGCATCTCGTAACGCTCGACGAGCGGAGCGAGCGCCGCCGCGAAGGCTTCGCCCGTCGTCCTAGCCCGCTCCACGATGTGCTCTTCTTCGAAGACGTCGAGGGTCGCCAGGCCGGCGACCATCGCCAGCTGGTTCCTGCCGAACGTGGTCGAGTGCACCATGGCTCGCTCGATCGAGCTGTAGACGCTCATGTAGACCTTCTCGGTGCACAGCACCGCACCGACAGGGACGTAGCCGCCCGAGAGCGCCTTGGAGAGCGTCACGATGTCGGGCTCGAGCCCGTAGTGCTCGTGGGCGAAGAACTTCCCGGTCCGGCCCATGCCCACCTGGACCTCGTCGGCCACCAAGAGCGTGCCGTGCTTCCGGCACAGGTCCTGGGCGGCGCGCCAGTAGTCGTCCGGGGCGACGTTCACCCCCTTGCCCTGGATCGGCTCGACCACGAAGGCCGCGACGTCGCCGCTGCGCAGCTCTCTCGCGAGCGCCGAGGCGTCGCCGAAGGGGACCTGCGTCGCGCCCGGAAGGAGGGCGCCGAACCCCTCTTTGAACTCCTTGCCGCCGTTGAGGGCGAGCGAGCCGGTGGTGAGCCCGTGGAATGCGTGGTCGCAGAACACGACGCGCGGGCGGCCGGTCGCCCGACGTGCGAACTTGATCGCCGCTTCGGTGGCCTCGGTGCCCGAGTTGCAGAAGTAGACCTTGCGGAGGCCGTCGTGAGCGCGGGCGACGAGAGACTCTGCGAGCACCCCTGGCAGGAGCGCACAGTCGAGCTGCACCATGTTGGGCAGGTCGAGGTCGATGGCCTGGTGCAGCGCCTTCTTCAACGCGGGGTGGCCACGGCCGAGGGCGTAGACCCCGAAGCCAGCGAGGAGGTCGAGATAGCGGTCACCCTTGTCGTCGTAGAGGTAACAGCCTTCCGCTCTGACGTAGAACCGGTCGAAGCCGAGGGTCTTGAGGACTCGGGCGAGCTGCGGGTTGAGGTACTCGTTGTGCAGCGTGAAATTCTCGCCGTGGCGCTCCTGGAGCACCTTGGCGACGTCGAACGCCATTCTTCCTCCGTTTCGCAAGACGCCCAAGGCTAGCGGGCCGGCTGTGCCTGCGTGGGCAGGGACGGCCGGCACGTGTGCTAGAGAAGTCAGGCGCGGGGCGTTCCGGCGGCCCGAGGCGGGCCGGCGGAGTGTCGCGATCCGGCGGCCCGCGTCGCCGGCGTGCCAGGCGGTCGCCCCGCGGGGAGGGAGGACCCGTGCCGAGCCGCGGACGGCCGCAACCGCCAGAGCTACCGTACGCCGTCGCCTCGGTCCATCACGCGCTCAGCCTCCTCGCCGCGTTGAGGGATCGTCCCTCGCTCGCCGTGCGCGAGAGCGCCGAGCTGCTCGGCGTCGCGCCGTCGACCGCCCACCGCCTTTTGACGACGATGCAGGCGAGTGGCTTCGTCGTCCAGGACCCGGCAACCCGTCGCTACGGCGCAGGCCCCGAGCTCGTCGCCGTCGCGCTCGCGTCTCTCCAACGGATCGACGTCGGGCGGGTCGCCCGTCCGCATCTCGCGGCACTTGCTGCCGAGACCCGTGAGACCGTCAGCCTCGCCATCGCCGAGGGCACGACCGTCCGGTTCATCGACTCGGTCGAGGGCACCGAGGTCGTGCGCGTCAGCTCCAGGACCGGAGTGACCGTACCGGCGCACTCCTCCTCGGCCGGCAAGGCACTTCTCGCCGGGCTCGGTCCCGAAGAGCTGCTGCGTCTGTACCCTGCGGGCCGGCTGCAGCGCCGCACCCCCCGCACGATCGGCTCGCGCGCCGCGCTCACCAAGGCGCTCGAGGAGGTGCGCAGGCTCGGGTACGCCACGTCGGTCGAGGAGAGCGCGCCGGGGCTCGCTTCCGTTGCCGTCGGGATCGGCGATGTCCGTGGCCGGGTGATCGCGGCGCTCACCGTGTCGGTTCCCGCCGAGCGGCTGGACGAGCGCCGGGCGGAGTGCATCGCGCTCGCGGCGAGGCGGCGAGCGGGCCGCATCGAGGACGAGCTGCGCGTCCCCGACCTGGGAGCTCCCGTCAGGTGAACGGGATCGCGCTGAACTCGGCCAGCTTCGCGAGCGGGTGGCTCGCATCGATCTTGCGGATCGTGCCGGACTTCGAGCGCATCACGAGTGACTGCGTGGTCGCGCCCAGCGCGTGGAAGCGGACACCTTGGAGGAGCTCCCCGTCGGTGATCCCGGTCGCGGCGAAGAAGCAGTTGTCCCCCTGGACGAGGTCGTCGATGCACAGGACTGCCTCGAGGTCGTAGCCCGCGTCCAGGGCCGCGCGCCGCTCCGTCTCGTCGCGCGGCCAGAGTCGTCCCTGGATCTCGCCGCCCATGCACTTGAGGGCGGCTGCCGCCAGCACCCCTTCGGGAGTGCCGCCGATGCCGAGGAGGATGTCGACGCCCGCGCCGGGCCAACCGGTCGCGATGGCGCCTGCGACGTCACCGTCCGTGATGAGCCGAATGCGCGCACCCGACGCCCGCACCTCCGAGATGAGCTGCGCGTGGCGGGGCCGGTCGAGGATGACCGCGGTGACGTCGCGGACCGACTCACCCAACGCGTCGGCGACTGCGCGGATGTTGTCGGTCGGCGGGCGGTTGATGTCGACGACTCCCTTCGCCCTCGGCCCGACCGCCAGCTTCTCCATGTAGACGCACGGGCCGGGATTGAACATGGAGCCGCGCGGCGAGACGGCGATCACGGACAAGGCGCCGCCCCTCCCAAGCGCGGTCGGGGTCGTCCCGTCGATCGGGTCGACCGCGATGTCGACCTCGGGCGGGGATCCGTCGCCGATGCGCTCGCCGTTGAAGAGCATCGGCGCGTGGTCCTTCTCGCCTTCACCGATGACGACGACCCCGTCCATCCCGACCGTCTGCAGGACGATGCGCATCGCGTTCACCGCGGCGCCGTCGGCCCCCTCCTTGTCGCCCCTCCCCATCCATCGGCTCGCCGCCATCGCCGCCGCCTCGGTGACCCGCACGAGCTCGAGCGCGAGATTTCTGTCGGGGGCCTGGGCCTGGCGCTCCGTGTACCGCTCCACGATCGAGACCCTACTGGGAGCGGCGAGACGCGCCCACTGGTCACGGGACGACGGGAACGGGACGACAGGAGGGGGCCGCCCGTGCAGCGCCGCGTCACCCCGACCCCAGCCCGGCTCGGGCCGGAGCGAGGCGGGCTCGAGCGACGCCCCCTGATGGCGCCGGCACCATAATGGGCCGGATGGAGACGCTCAGCAGCATGGACGCGGGCACGACCCTCGACGCGGCCCCCCGCCGGGCGCCCGGAGCACTGGCCGCGCCAAAGACGGCTCGGCGCCCTCCTCGAGCGGACAGCTTCGTCGTGCGACCCTCGGGGCCGTTGCAAGGGACGGTGCGGGCCGGCGGCGCGAAGAACTCCGTGCTGAAGCTCATGGCGGCGACCCTGCTCGCCGAGGGCACGCACGTCCTCACGAACGTCCCGGACATCCTGGACGTGGAGATCATGTCGGACATGCTCCGGGCACTCGGTGCGTCGGTGGTGAGGGAGCCCTGCGGCCGCCTCGTCGTGGACACGCCGCCGTCAGGAGAGCTGGTGCCCGAAGCGCCCTACGAGCTCGTCGACCGGATGCGCGCCTCGATCGTGGTGCTCGGCCCGCTGCTCACGCGGTGCGGCCACGCGAGCGTCTCGATGCCCGGGGGCGACGACTTCGGCGACCGTCCCATCGACTTCCACCTCGGCGGCCTCGCCAACATGGGTGCCCGGTTCCAGACGCTCCACGGCAACATCGAGGGCAGCGTGGGGGAGGACGGAGCGCCCCGTCGGCTCGTCGGCACCCAGGTGGTGCTCGAGTACCCGAGCCACACTGCGACCGACAACATCCTCATGGCCGCGGTGCTCGCGAAGGGCACGACGGTCATCGAGAACGCCGCCCGAGAGCCCGAGGTCTGCGACCTCGCCGCGTACCTCACCTCGATGGGCGCCAAGATCCGAGGCGCGGGCACGTCCCACGTGGAGGTGGAGGGGGTCGAAGAGCTCAGCCCCGCTTCGCACGCGGTCGTGCCTGACCGGGTCGTCGCCGCGACCTACCTCGCCGCTGCCGGGCTCTGCTCCGGAGAGGTCCTGGTCGAGGACGCCCGCATCGATCACATGACGATGCTCGTGCGCAAGCTCGGGGCGATGGGGGTGAAGGTCGAGCAACGGCCAACAGGCGTCGTCGCGACGAGCGAAGGCCGCCTGGTCGCCGTCGACGTCGCCACGCTTCCGTACCCCGGAGTCGCCACCGACTACAAGCCGCTCCTCCTCACGATGCTGACCGTCGCCGACGGGGTGGCGATCGTGACGGAGAACCTCTTCGCCGGACGCTTCCGCTACATCGACGAGCTGCGGCGCATGGGCGCCGACGTTCGGACCGAGGGGCACCACGCAGTGGTGCGCGGCGTTCCGCGGCTCTCGGGGGCGCCAGTGCGTGCGACCGACATCCGCGCCGGCGCAGCGCTCGTGCTTGCCGGGCTGGTCGCCGAGGGCGAGACCGTCGTCTCGAACGCAGCGCACGTCGACCGCGGGTACGAGGACCTGGCCGGGGCCCTCACGGCGCTCGGCGCCCAGGTCGAGCGGCGTTGAGCACGCGACCGCTCGCGCCTGACCGGCTGCTCGACGCGGCGGCGAACGGTGACCGGGTGTCGCTGGCGCGGCTGCTCTCCATCGTGGAGCGGGGCGGGCAGCCGAGCGGAGAGGTTGCTCGTCTCGTCTACGCCTCCGCACCTCCGTACACGATCGGGGTCACGGGCGCGCCCGGGTCGGGGAAGTCGACCCTCACCAACCAGCTCGTGGTGGCCGCTCGGAGAGGTTGGCCCCCAGCAGGCGCGCGCGAGGGGATCGAGCCGGTGGACAAGGTCGGCGTCTTGGCGATCGACCCGTCGTCACCGTTCTCGGGAGGGGCCATCCTCGGGGACCGCGTGCGCATGCAGCAGCACGCGACCGATCCCTCCGTCTTCATCCGTTCCATGGCGACGAGGGGTCACCTGGGCGGGCTCGCCCTGGCGGTCCCCGAAGCGGTCCGTGTGCTCGGAGCGGCAGGGTTCCCGCTCGTCATCGTCGAGACCGTCGGGGTGGGCCAGATGGAGGTGGAAGTGGCATCGGCGGCGGACACCACCGTCGTGGTGGTGACGCCGGGATGGGGCGACGCGATGCAGGCCAACAAGGCGGGGCTGCTCGAGATCGCCGACCTGTTCGTCGTCAACAAGGCGGACCGCCCCGGCGTCAACGAGGCTCGGCGCGACCTCGAGCAGATGCTCGACCTGTCGGCGCTCTCGGATTGGCGACCGCCCGTCCTTGCGACGGCCGCGAGCACGGGGGAGGGAATCGACGCGCTCTGGGAGGCCGTCGCACGCCATCGCAGCCATCTCATGGAGACCGGCGAGCTCCGACGGCGCCGAGAGGCGCGTCTCGCGCAGGAGCTGCAGCGTGTGCTCACCGCACGGGTGCTCGCAGATGTGCATGCGCTCGCGACGGCCCGGAGCTTCGAAGACGCCGTCGGCGCGATCGCCGCCGGCAGGCTCGATCCCTACCGTGCGGCCGAGCGCCTCCTCGCCGCGACCCTCGCCGAGAGCCCCGCCGAGCGCCTCGGCGCTCGAGCCGGCGGCCACCCCGCCGCCAGGCTCGGCGGCCACCCCGGCGCTCGAGCCGACCATCGCAGGTCCGACCCCACTGCCGGCTGAGCGAACCTCACAAGTGACCGCAGATGCGCACCGTTCCTCCCGTTGACAGCTCGTACGACCCCTCGGACCGGTGGTTCCAGCACGCGGTCTTCTACGAGGTGCTGGTCCGCGGCTTCTTCGACGCCAACGGTGACGGCACCGGAGATCTTCTCGGGCTGCGGGCGAAGCTCGACTACCTGCAGTGGCTGGGGATCGACTGCCTGTGGCTCCTCCCCTTCTATCCCTCGCCGCTGCGTGACGGCGGGTACGACGTGAGCGACTTCTTCAACGTGCAGCCCGATTACGGGACGCTGGGCGACCTCGTGGCGCTCCTCGAGGACGCCCACCGGCGCGGTATCCGGGTCATCGCCGATCTCGTGATCAACCACACGAGCGACCAGCACCCGTGGTTCCTCGAGTCCCGCTCGAGCCGGACGAACCCCAAGTCGGACTGGTACGTCTGGAACGACGACGACCAGCGGTGGCCCGAAGCGCGCATCGTGTTCACCGACGTCGAACGCTCCAATTGGACCTGGGACGACACGCGCAAGCAGTACTACTGGCATCGCTTCTACTCCCACCAGCCGGACCTCAACTACGACAACGCCGAAGTGGCCGACGCGATGCTCGAGGTCGTCCGCTTCTGGCTCGACCTCGGTCTCGACGGCTTCAGGCTCGACGCAGTGCCCTACCTGTTCCAACGAGACGGGACGTCGGGCGAGCACCTCCCCGAGACGCACGCGTACGTCCGCCGGATCCGCAAGCAGCTGGACGCCGAGTACCCCGGGAGGATCCTGCTCGCCGAGGCGAACGGATGGCCGGCCGACGTCGCGGATTACTTCGGGACCGGGGACGAGTGCCACCTCTGCTTCCACTTCCCGCTCATGCCGCGCCTTTTCATGTCGGTCCGGCGCGAGCACCGGTACCCGGTGACCGAGATCCTGTCGCAGACGCCGGAGATCCCGAACGGCTGCCAGTGGGCGATCTTCCTCCGCAATCACGACGAGCTGACGCTCGAGCAGGTCACCGAGGAAGAGCGCGACTACCTCTTCGAGGAGTACGCGAAGGACCCGCGTATGAAGCGCCACATGGGGATCGGCCGGAGGCTCGCTCCGCTGCTGGACGGGGACCGCAAGCTGGCGGAGCTCCTCTACGCGCTGCTGCTCTCCCTGCCGGGGAGCCCGGTCGTCTACTACGGCGACGAGCTGCTCATGGGGGACAACATCTACCTCGGGGACCGCGATTCGGTCCGGACGCCGATGCAATGGTCGCCGGACCGCAACGGCGGCTTCTCCAACGCGGACTTCGCGCAGCTCTACCTTCCCCCGCTCATGGATCCCGTGTACGGCTACGCCGCGGTGAACGTCGAGGCCCAGATGCGCAATCCCGGGTCCTTCCTCCACTGGCTCAGGGGGATGCTGGTGCAGCGCCGGTCGATGCCCGTCCTCGGGGTCGGGAGGATCGAAGTGCTCGACTGCCCCAACCCTTCGATCCTCGCCTTCGTGCGCTGGGGCGAGGTCGCCGACGTCTCGGTCGACGCCGGGGACGGGCCGGGTCTTCCGCCGGTCATGCCCACCACGGCGCCTGTCGACCCGCTCGCCAGCGGCGTCGCCGCCCGCACCGTGCCAGCCCATGGCGCCAGGACCGCGGACGCCCCGACGAGGTCCCAGGTCGTCTTGTGCGTGCACAACCTGAGCCGGTTCGCGCAGCCCGCCATGCTCGACCTCGCCGCATGGGCGGGCAGGCGTCCCGTGGAGGTCCTGGGCCGGGTTCCCTTCCCGGCCGTGGGCGACGGCCCGTACCCGCTCGCGCTCGGGCCCCGTGGCTTTCTGTGGTTCGAGCTCGCCGAAGATGTGGAGCTCCTCGAGGAAGGCGAGCCGTGAGCCTCGAAGCGTCGCTCGAGCGGCTGGTCGGGCGGTGGCGGGAGCAGCACGCGGACCGAGCCGGGACGACCGGCCGGGTCGAGATCGTCGACGTGGAGCTGATCCGTCAGGGTCGGCCCGGGCTCGTCGACGTCGTCGCGGGGATCGACGGGCGGCTCGCTCACGCCGTCTTCGGCGTGCGGCGCCCCGGCGAGGCGCTCCGCGTCCTCGGCTCGGTCGACGAGCCCGCGCTCGGGACGATCCACGACGACGACGGCGTGGGCCTCGTCGTCGACGCGCTGCACGACCCCGACGCGGCCAGACTGCTCCTGGCATCGGTCGCCGGGCTCTCGCCCGACGCGAGGGCCGGAGACGTCCCGGTCGTGTCCGTCGCCCGGGACGACCACGAGGCGATCTCGCTCGTCTTCGATCGCAGCGTGACCCTCACCGTCTTCCCCTGGCTCTTCCGGGGCCCGCACCCGGGGGCCGCGCTCCTCGCGGGGCTCGACGAAGCCGGGTTCAACCACCTCCCTGCCCCCATCGCCTTCTGGCGC
>JAJYYT010000489.1:1699-2764 GCA_021800645.1 Actinomycetes bacterium | reverse complement strand
AGGCGCTCGACGCGGTGGAGGCGGCGATCCGGGTCAACGGGAGATCCGGCGGCCGGCACTGCGCGGCGCACATCCAAGTCGTCCACCCCGATGACCTTGGCCGGTTCGCTGCGCTCGGCGTCATCGCCAATGGGCAGCCGCTGTGGTCGTACAACGACCCCCAGATGGTCGAGCTCACGCTCCCTGTCCTCGGGCCGGAGCGCGCGACCTGGCAGTACCCGTTCGCCAGCCTCGTGCGCGCGGGCTCGCGCTTGTGCTTCGGCAGCGATTGGTCCGTGTCGACCCCAGACGTGCTGGCGCAGGTCCACGTCGCCGTGAACCGGACGGCGCCCCCGGGGGAGGCCGGCAACCATGAGGGCGCGGGCGATGTCGCGTTCCTCCCTCGCGAACGGGTCGACCTGGAGACGGCGCTGCGCGCGTTCACGATGGGCTCCGCGTGGGCGAACCATCTGGACGAGGAGACCGGCTCGATCACCGTCGGCAAGCTCGCCGACGTGGTGGTTCTCGACCGGGACGTCTTCTCGCTGCCGAGCTTTGAGATCGGCCTCGCGCGCGTCGACATGACCTTCGTCGACGGCGAGGTCGTGCACGCCGCGTCGTCAGCGCCGTGACGCTCGTCTGCCATGGCGCCCTGGCTCCCGGCGCCCGGCTCCCGGCGGCCGGCGGCCGGTGCCCGAGGCGGCGCTCGTCGAGGGTGGAGATCCCTACAGGCTCGTGGACGTAGCCTCAGAGGAGCCCGAGGTGCTGCAGGTCTTCGGGGAGGCCCTTAGGGAAGGTGCTCGGGTATGGGCGAGACGATGGTGGATGCGGGCGTTGTGAGCCATGAGATGGCGTTCGCGCGCCAAAGCGCCGACGCGTGGCGATGATCGTTCTCGCGGAGCTGTGAGCGAGCTCAAAGAACCGCAGCTGTCGTGGGGGATCGCGACGCCCCACCCCGCAGCGACCGGCGCGGCGGCAGCGATCTTGGCGGCGGGCGGCACGGCCGTCGACGGAGCGATCGCCGCTGCAGGGGTGCTCGCCGTGGTCTACCCCCACAACTGCTCGGTCGGCGGCGACCTGATCGCG
>JAJYYT010000489.1:0-1689 GCA_021800645.1 Actinomycetes bacterium | reverse complement strand
TCGCGCTCGTGAGGGCTGCGGGCAGGGCTCCGCGGGCGGTGTTCGGCGTCGGGCGCTCCGCGCGAGCGGTCGATGCCGTCGCAATGCGAGGAGAGGTCGGGGAGCGGGTCCCGGTCGAGGGCCCGTCAAGCATCAGCGTGCCAGGGGTCGTCTCGGGATGGCAGGCGATGTACGAGCTGGGTGGGAGCCGGTCGTTGGCTCACCTCCTCCAGCCGGCCGTCGAGCTCGCCTCGGCCGGAGTGGAGGTGAGCCCGTCGGTGGCGCGCGCCCTCGAGGACCTGGACAGCAGCGATAGAGGGCTGGCACAGATCTTCGGCCCTCCCAAAAAGCGTCTCGGCGTCGGGGACGTCTTCGTGCAGCAGCAACTGGCCAAGACCCTCGCGCAGGTGGCGGCCGACCCCGAGGACTACTACCGCGGAGACCTCGCCGAGCGTCTGGCGACCGCGCTGGGGAGGATCGGGAGCCCGATCACGCGCGAGGACTTCGCTCGGCACCACGCCGTCGTCGACGACGCGGCGGTGACCGTCGCGGGCGACCTGGCGCCCCGGTTGTTCACCGCCGGCCCGCCGTCCCAGGGCGTGTTCTTCTCCGCTCTCGCCGAAGTCCTCGGCCGGCTCCTCTCAGAGGGGTACGAACTGCTCGGGAGCGACGCAGCCATGCTCGCGCGGACCTTCCGGGAGATCTCCATGATCCGAGACGACCTGTTGTGCGACCCGACGCGCTGGGCGGGCGACGAGGCGCTCCATGAGCGCCTCACGCAGGTCGACCTCGTGGGACCTCGTTCTTCGGGAACCCCCGGCGCCTTGTTCATCGCCGAGGAGCCAGTGTCGCCGAGCGGGGACACGGTCGCCGTCGTCGCCCACGACGCCTTCGGGGGCTCGGTCAGCATGCTCCAGAGCATCTTCCACAGCTTCGGGTCGCGAGTCCTCGACCCTGCGACCGGAGTCCTGTTTCACAATCGCCAGAGCATGTTCACGCTTCGTCCGGGGTCCCCCGGCGAGCTCGGACCAGGGCTCATGCCCCCCCATACGCTGTTCCCAGCACTGGTCGACGCAGGCGACCAGAACCCCTCGCTCGTGCTCGCGACCATGGGCGGGCGGGCGCAGCCGCAGATCCTGAGCCAGGTGCTGCTGCAGCTCGCAGCGGGTCGCGACGCGCAGCAGGCGCTCTCCGCGCCCCGCTACGTGGTCGGCGACGCGGAGGCGAAGAGCCGCTATCGCGTCGTGACGGCGGAGCATGGCGTTCCCGCCGATGTGTTGGGCTCGCTTCGAGAGGAGCGCTTCTCCGTGCGGATGGTCGGGGCGCTCGGCGACGAGATGGGTCATGCCCAGGTGCTGCGCCTGGGGGCCGAAGGCGTCGTCGACGCGGCGTCGGACCCGCGCAGCGACGGCACGGCGATGCGCGGCGTCGTCGGCTGAGGTGCGCCGCCCGCCCTGAGCCGCCGCCGCTCTCGGCGTCCCTGAGCGACGGGCGATCCGGACCGCCACCGCCAACGTAGAGCTTGCCGCTCGACGTGACGACCTGCTATACACGTAGGGCTGGTAGGTGCAGGTAACCGATCCACCCTGCACCCGCCACCTGCGAAGGGCGGGGCGGGCACAGGGCTCCTGACTCACACTTAGGTCCTGTGTCCGCCCACCCTATCCGCGAGCACGGCGGGCGTGCGCGGCGCGCCCGCAGCATGTTTAC
>JAJYYT010000488.1 GCA_021800645.1 Actinomycetes bacterium | reverse complement strand
CCGTTTCTCGATTCGCAGTGCTTCCGTGTCAAGTCATCGTTAAGCGCGGAGCGTAGTCGAACGCCCCGTGGAAGTTCGGACCACGCTTACCGGACCGTTCCCGCGCTCCGAAGAGCTCGTCCAGGCGACGCGCGACCTCGACCGCGGCCGCCAGAGCCCGGAAGCGGTCGAGGAGGTCTACGCGCGGACCGAGGCCGGGGTCGTCGACCTCGAGCGGCGGCTGGGCACCGATCGGTGCACGGCCGGATATCTGCGCTGGGCCGACCTCTTCCGGCCGATCTCCGAGAGCTGGGGCGGCTTCGCCGTGGGTCCGCTCACCCGCTGGTTCGAGACGAACACGTTCTACCGGCAGCCGATCCTCCATGCCCCCCCGGAACGAACCCCCGGCGCGATCGCCTCGCGCCTGCCGCTCCCGCTTCGAGGGGACGGCGCGGCTCGCGCGCTCGTGGTCCTTCCGGGACCGTACACCCTCGCCGGCCTTCTCGACAACCGCTCGGGGGAGGCTCCGCAAGCGATCATCCACCGCCTCGGCCGGCTGCTCGCCGAGGAGGTCCGCGAGCTGCGCGGACTCGGGTACCGATCGTTTGAGTGGGCCGAACCGCTGCTGGTGACCCGGATCCCGACGGGTCCGTCGGCGGAATCGACGGTGGAGGCGTACCGCGGGATCCACGAGGTCGCCGGAGACTCGACCTCGATCGTATGGACCTACTTCGGGGACGCCGCGCCGGCCCTGCCCCTGCTCACGCGGCTGCCGGTCTCCGTGATCGGCGTCGATCTCGCCGAGACCGATCCGGCATCGCTCGAGGTCGGGCTCAACGGCCGCGCGATCGGGCTCGGCGTCATCGACCCCCGTACGACGCTGAACGAGGACCCGGGCGAGGTCGCTCGGATCGTCCGGCGGCTGCAAGAGCGCACGAAGCCTCGCGAAGTCTGGCTCGGGAACGGCGCTCCGCTCGACCTGCTGCCCGCTGAGCCCGCAGCGAAGAAGCTCCATCTCCTCGCGGCCGCCCGGATCGCGCTGATCCCACCGAGCGGGGGGCGATCGTGAGCGACCGACCCCTATTCCCGGGGCAGGAGATTGGGAGCCTGATGAAACCCCGTTGGCAGCTACTGGGCCAACGAGGCGTCCCGCTCGACGATCGGGCCCGGGCGGAGTTCGACGCGTGGGATCGACGGCTCTCCTTCACCTCGGGATTCGAGGAGACGGCGACGGCGCTGCGCAACGGACGCTCCCGCGAGGTGACCCCCGATGCGGTCCGGGATCTCGGTGCCCTGTTCGCCATGCGCCTGCTCGAGCGCGCGGGGCTTTCGCGCGTGTACGACGGCGAGGCGCGGAGGATCGAAATGTACGAGTACCCGATCCGCCAGATGCGCGGCTTCCGGTTCGTCGGGCACGTCCGCTCGTTCGACAACAAGTACTACCTCAAGGCGGCGAGCACCGGGGAGGTCCGGCTCCTCCAGCCGTACCACCTCGAGGAATTCGACTTCGTGGCGGCGCACGCGGTTGGCCAGCCGAAGCTGCCGATCACGGGAGCCTACACGCTCGCCGACTGGTCGTACAACGAGTTTTACCTGGGCCGCCACCCCGGCTGGAAGGGACGCGCGGCGCGCCGCGCCGCGCAGCGCGAGTTTGTCGGCGAGGTCGCACGCCACGCGCTCCGGCCCACCCTCCGGGCGCTCATCGAGCGGGGATGCCGCGTCATCCAGATCGACGAACCGGCCGCGGGGACGCATCCCGATGAAGGGGATCTGGTCGCCGAAGCGTTCAACATCGCCACCGATGGGCTCGATGCCGAGTTCACCATGCACATCTGCTTCAGCGACTACCGGAGCCTGTTTCCCGCGCTACTCGAGGCGAAGCGATGTCGGCAGTGGGCCTGGGAGTTCGCGAACCGCGACCGGGACGGCCGCGACGGCTACGAGGTCCTGAACGTGCTGCGCGAGTACGGCGACACCCGCGAGGTCGGCCTCGGTGTCACGGATGTCCATCGCGATGAGCTGGAGACGCCGCAGATCGTAGCCGATCGAATCCGCCGGGCCGTGAAGATCCTGGACGATCCCCGGCGGATCTGGGTCAACCCGGACTGCGGGCTGCGCACCCGCTCGCTCGACGTCGCCTACGCGAAGCTCGAGGCGATGACGCGGGGGGCGGCGATCGCCCGCGCGGAGTTCGAGCGCCCGCGCGCCTAGCGGGGCCCGCTTACTCCGGCGCGGTCAGGATCTCCGCGTGATCCGGCCCTACCAAGATCGTGTGCTCCGCCTGGGCGACGAGCCCTCCGGCCCGCTCGAGGAAGATCGGGTACAACTGCAGGTGCTTGCGGGCTCGACGGAGGGCGTGCTGCTCGGCCGGCTCGGGGCACCAGCGCACAGTGAACGGCAGCGTCCGGAACCGGGAGAACAGGTTGGCCAGCACCGGGTCCGAGCTGCCCGGATCCCTACGGAACCGTTGGATGTTGCCGAACGGTCCGTTGGCGATGTGGCCCACGCCGTTCGTTGCGAACGGCTCGATCGCGACGATCTCCCCCTCCTCGAACCGCTCTCCGCTCATCCCTCCCACGTTCGGGACGGCTTTGTGGGCATGGAGCAGGTAGCGGTCGATCTTGTGGCCCGTGAGATCCTGGATCGGCCGGAACCCGCGGGCGTGGATCGACGCCTCGATGGCCCGGCTGACGTCATCGATCGCTCCGCCGGGCCGGATCCGGGCAATCCCGGCCAGTACCGCCTCGTCGACGGCCCGCTTCAGGCTCTCGTGACGGCGGCCCCCCCC
>JAJYYT010000487.1 GCA_021800645.1 Actinomycetes bacterium | reverse complement strand
GGACAGCCGTCGAGGAATTCGTCGGACGGACATCGGCCGTCGGCCGTCCGGTAGTAGATGACGTCCCATGCCTCGCCGACGGGCGAGGGAGCTACGCGCGGACCGCTCTGGAGTCTCGACGACGAGCGCGTGTCGGCGCGCTCCGCGGGACGATCTGGATCTCGGCGTCGAGGGCCGCCGCCAAGGCGGCGACCGTTCGAAGCTCGGGGTTGACCTGGGCGGTGAAGAGCCTCCGAACGACTGCGTCGTTGCGCCCAATCTCCCGTGCTAGCTCGGCCTTCGAGAAGCCCGCCTCCACCCGGAGCTCGTCCAGGCGCTCCATGATCGCGTTCACCTGGGCCAGCTCTCGGCGCGTACGCTCGTACTCGGCCTTGAACTCCGGGTTCTCGAGCCGCTGGGCGGTCTTTCGCCTGTGATACGTCGTGTCCAGCACGTGCCATTAAGCCTCCGTGGCGGGTTACACGGACACCGTAGCATAGGTGCTACGTTCCGTCAACGAGGCCGCCACGACCTGGGGAGGACACTGCAGCCCGAGGCCTCCCGATGCTGCCGTGCTCCGTTCGGGGCGAGCGCCGAACGCTTCGGTTCCCGCCCACGTGTCGTCTGGGGCCGATCTACTTTCCTTGCTTGTTGTACGGAGGCTGGGTGCGCTTGATCACCCGAGCTTCCTTGGCGCGGGCGTCCTTGATGTTCGGCATCTGCTCGATCTGAACCTTCGTGCCGGGAATCGGGTTCGTTCCGCTCGGGAGGTGCTCGCGCAGACGCTCCTGGACCCGGCCGCGCTTCGCCGTGCCGGTGTAGTTGTTCCGGCCGCCGTCTGTCTTGATCCTGTAGATGACGGGCTTGTCGTTCGACAGCTCGCCGATGCCTGCGTCGGTGAACGGCACCGTCCTCTTCGCCATCTAGTTCCGCGCCTTTCAGGGTTGGGTTGCGAACGCACGAGCGCCCGCTCGATCGATATTCTGCGCGCGGGCTGCGTCACCTAGCCTGTCACGCACTGCGGCGGTTGAGCATCGCGCCACCTCGCTGGGCGTGCGGGACGGCACTCGCCGCGCCCTGCGGCTCGCCGGGCGTGGCCGCGAGTTTGGGACCATGTCAGGCTCGAGCGGCCCGCGCCCGAAGATACCGCTGCTGTGCGAGGTTGCCCGTGCGCATCGCCGCGGCCTCGTAGGCCTCGCGGGCGGCGCTCGCTCGACCGAGGATCTCGAGTAGATGCGCTCGCACCGCGAAGAGTCGGTAGTCCTCGGCCTCGCCCTTGAGCCTGGCTAACGATTTGGTCACAGGGTCAAGCGTGTGGGACGGAGCGAACCTGAAACCGCTCCGGGCATCCCAGGCCCAAAGTCGCACCACCGACCTGCGCGTCCGCGTGCGGGCTGGCACCGAAGGTGTCGTCAGCGACGATCGCCTCGACGGTCCGAGTTCGAAATAGAACAAATGGTCGGGGCGAGAGGGCTAGCGCCGCCCTAACTCAGCGATCCGTCCGGTTCCTCATGATCAACCGGACGCCGCGGCAGACCGCGGTGGAGCGCAGCGCATGAGCCCCGCCTCCACCCTTTCCGCGCTCACCATCGACCACGTCCCCCTCGACCGCCTCCATCCGGACCCCGCGAACCCGCGGCGCATCGGCGAGGAGGAGCTCGACGCCCTGGAGCGGACTCTCCGGCAGTTCGGCTTCGTGCAGCCCGTGGTGGCCCGCCGCGATGACGGAAGCGTGATCGGCGGTTACCAGCGTCTCGTCGCCGCCCGACGGCGCGGGTTGACCTTCGACGAGCCGCAGGTGACCTCGTGAGCGCGATGCCAGCCCCCACGCTCGAACGGATCACCTTCCGCACCAGCCGGCTGCTCGACTTCTGTTCCCGCAAGGAGCTGATCGCCCAGACCGGGCACCCCGAGACGGACTGGCCCCTGGTCGCGCTGAAGGAGCTCGTCGACAACGCCCTCGACGCGTGCGAGGACGCGGGGATCGCCCCGGTCGTCAAGGTCACGGTCGACGAGGACGAGATCGCGGTCGCGGACAATGGCCCCGGGCTGCCGGCGGAGACCCTCGACGGGGTGCTCGACTTCTCGGTGCGGGTCTCCAGTCGCGAGGCGTACGTGGCCTCCGACCGCGGCGCCCAGGGCAACGCGTTGAAGACGATCGTCGCCATGCCCTTCGTCCTCGATGGCAGTGAAGGCACGGTGGAGATCGCCGCGCATGGGCAGCGCCACACCATCACCTTGACCGTCGACCGGATCCGCCAGGCGCCGGTGATCGCGCGCAGTGTGGCGCCCTCCGGCGTGACGGCGGGCACCCTGGTGCGGCTCCACTGGCCCGTTTCAGCTAGCTCAATCCTCGCCGACAGCAGGGACCACTTCTTACAAATCGCCGCCGCCTACACCGTCCTCAACCCCCACCTGACGCTGGTGATCAGCTGGTTCGGGGAGCGTCGCGAGATCGCGGCCACGGCGCCCGACTGGGCCAAGTGGCGCCCCTCCAACCCCACCTCGGCGCACTGGTACCGGGTCGAGCACCTGGAGCGCCTGGTGGCGGCCTACCTCGCCCACGACGCGGACTGCGGCCGGGAGCGCACGGTCCATGAGCTGGTGGCCGAGTTCCGGGGCCTCTCGGGCAGCGCCAAGCAGAAGGCCATCGCCGCGGCGGCGGGTCTGCCGCGGGCGCGCCTCAGCGAGCTCTGGGACGGCGGACCGGAGGCGATCGGGCGCCTCCTCGCGGCGATGCAGGCCGCGTCGCGGCCGGTCCGGCCGGCGCAGCTCGGGGTGAAGATCGG
>JAJYYT010000486.1 GCA_021800645.1 Actinomycetes bacterium | reverse complement strand
CCGCGCGCATCGTCGCCGCGTCGCCCCACGCGTAGCCATGGAGCCGTTCCATGACCAGTACCCGGCGGGTCACGAGGCTGGGGTGGGGGCGGGGCACCACGAGTGCACGGCTCGTGCCGGCAGGCGCCGTGCGAGCGAGCACGTGGGCGACGTCGAGCATGCTCTCGGCTTCGAGGCGGAAGTCCAGCTCCTCGCCGATGGTCTCCGCGAACAGGTCGATCAGCGCAGGGGGATTGGCGAGCGCAGCGACGGGGATGCGCCCGACGAGCGTCGGCGCGAGCCATGCCATGACCTTCAAGTCGCGCCGGACGTCCCGATCGATGCCGGGTCGCTGCACCTTGACCACGACGTCCTCGCCGGTCACGAGCCGGGCAGCGTGCGCCTGAGCGATCGACGCAGCGGCGATCGGCACCTCCTCGAAGGAGGAGAACACTGATTCGAGCGGGCGGCCGAGGTCGTCTTCGACCGTCCGCCGCACGGTCTCGAAGCTCTCGGCGGGGACCTGGTCCCGGCACAGCCGGAACTCGCTGACGAGCTCTTCGGGGAAGAGGCCCTCCCCGGCGGAGAGGATCTGGCCGAGCTTGATGTACGTCGGGCCCAGGCGCTCGAAGGCCACGCGCAGTCGGCGGGACAGCCCCCGGCGCGACCGCTCGCGACCGTGACGGCGATCAGTGAGGTACCACGTCGCGATGGCCGGCCCCAATGCGCCCAAGACCCGAACGGCGGCCCCTGCGGGTGGGACAAGGCGCGACCGGGCGAGCGCTCGCGTCCGGGCGGTCGTTGCCGAACGGAGCGCGCTGAGCCCGTGGCGCCACTCGAGGTGCGCCAGGTCGACGATCCACGGAGGATCGTCGGAGAAGGCGCCCCAGTCGAGATCGGCCGGCGCCGTCGGTGACTGGGCCGGTTCCGACCGGGTCGCAGGCACGGGGGTGAGGAGCTCGGCCGGCGCGTCCTCCTCTGTCACCCAGCCGACGATACGGGCTGTCGGGTCTTCCGCAGCCGGCAGCCCCTCGGGTGCGTGCGAGAGCGGCGAGAGCGCTGGACGCTCCGCCGAGCCGGCCGGTCCCCTCGGTGCAGCTCGGATCGCGCTGGGGCGAGACACCGGGGCAGTCGACTGCGCCGCCCTCTCGGCGATGAAGTTGCCGATGACCACCGCGTCCATACCGCTGCGCACGTCGTCGTCGAGGGCCCCCTCCGGACGGTGCACGATGGGCTCTCCTTGGAGGTTGAAGCTGGTGTTGAGCACCATCGGCACTCCGGTCAGGCGGTGGAGCTCGGTGACGAGCCGGTGGAAATGGGGGTTCGGGCCCGGCGTGACGGTCTGGAGCCGGGCGGTCCCGTCGACGTGGGTGATGCAGGGGCCTGGTCGCGCCGGTCGCTGCGCACGGGCTGGACCACGAGCATGAACGGGTTGGGCCGGTAGCCTTCGAAGTACTCGGCACCGTGCTCGTGCAGCACGCTCGGGGCGAACGGGCGGAACCACTCGCGGCGCTTCACCTGGTGGTTCACGATGTCGCGCATCTCCGGCCGGCGTGGGTCGGCGAGGATCGAACGCGCGCCGAGCGCGCGAGGCCCGACCTCCGAGCGGCCCTGGAACCAGCCCACGACCTTGCCATTGGCGACCAGCCGAGCTGCCTTTGACGCGGGGTCCTGCACCGTCTTGTACCGTGACGTTGCGACAAGAAACTGGTCGGGCCCGTGCAGGTGGGAGACCGATTGGCGCAGGTGGGGACGGTAGTGTCGGGGCCGATGCGGCTTCGGACGCCGGCAGCGCTCGTGCGGGCGCACGCCACCTGCTGAGGTGCGCTTCTCGGCGGAGCACCGGTTCAAAGCACCGCGTGGCGAGGTCGCAGCGGTGCTCGCGGATCCGGCCTTCTACGGGGCCCTCGAGCTGCCCGATCTCCGCCTCCTCGAGGTGCGGCAGCTCCGCGCGGCCTCGGCGTCCGACGTTTCGCCTGACGGGGATGCCTCCGGGGAGACCGGGCTCCTGGTGCGCTACGAGTTCACCGGGAGCCTCGACCCGGTCGCCGTTCGCCTGCTCGGAGGCGCCCAGCTGACGTGGTCCCAGGAGGTCCACGTGCGGGGCGAGGAGGGCGGCTGGCTCACGTTCGCAGCGGAGGCCAGCCCGCGCCTGCTGCACGGTCGAGCGGATTTCGTGCTGCACCCAGATCCTGACGGTGCGGGCCCGGCCACCTCGAAGGTGCTCCGGCGCCTCGACGGCGAGCTCACCGTCGCGATCCCGGTGGTCGGCAGCATGGCCGAGCGTCGGATCGTGTCGGGGATCCTCACGCGCCTCGACGTGGAGGCGGAGTCGGTCCGGCGGTGGCTTTCGGACCCGGGTCGGCGGTGACGGGTCGGGCGGTTCAAGAAGTGGTCGGCGCGGGAGCTGCGGGCACCGAGGACGCAACCGGCACCGCGGGCACCGCGATGCCCACCGGCGCCTCCAGGGGGAAGTGGCACGACGCCGTATGGCCGTTGCCGAAGTCCATGACCGGCGGCTCCTCGAGAGCGCACTTCTCTTCCGCCCTCGGGCAGCGCGTGCGGAACCGGCATCCCGAAGGCGGGTCGACCGCGGACGGCAGCTCGCCTCGGACACCCTTTGCCCCGAGCTTCTCGCGCGCCTTCTGCGGGTGGGGGTCCGGGACGGCGTCGAGCAGGCCGCGGGTGTAGTGGTGCGCCGGATGGTCGTAGACCTCGTGGGCGGGCCCGGTCTCGACGAGCTTGCCGAGGTACATGACCCCAATCGTGTCCGCCATGTAGCGGACGACTCCAAG
>JAJYYT010000485.1 GCA_021800645.1 Actinomycetes bacterium | reverse complement strand
GGGCGATCGCTCGAACGTGCTCGGCGAAGGCGAGGTCGACGTCCTCCTTGCCGCGGATCTCATGGCCGCGAGCGAGCCGAAGGTGCTCGCGAGCATGGGACAGGGGCGCACTGCAGTCGTCGGCTCTTCCGCCGCCAGCCTGAGCGGGCCGATGGTCCTCGGTCTCGAATCGCGCGAGGTTCCGGTCACCGAGCTGGAGGCCGTTCTTGTCGCCGCGGCGGCTGACGACTGCGCCACCTTCGTCGACGCGATCGCCGTCGCCCACGAGGCGGGCGCGCCCTCGACCGCGGCGAACGTCGTGCTGCTAGGGGTGGCGTGCCAGCTCGGGATGCTCCCCGTCTCTGCCCGGTCGATCAGGACCGCGATCGAGCGCAACGGGGTCGCTGTCGACGCCAACGTCGCTGCCTTCGAGGCGGGGCGTCGCTGGGTGGTGGCACACGATCGCGCAGAGCGCGCGCCGTCCGCCGGTGCCGAGTCGAGCGGCGAGTCGAGCGGCGAGTCGAGCGGCGAGGCCGGGACCGAACCGACGACGATCCCCGAGCAGGCCGGTGCTCGCGTGCTGTCGGGGATCGACCCCTCGGCGCTCCCTGCCGCGGGCTGGCGGCACGTCCAATGGCTCGCCGGCGACCTGGTGGACTACCAGGACGAGGCGCTCGCACGCCGTTTCGCCCGGCTCGTGGGAGAGACCGCGGCCGCCGAGCGGCGCGTGGGAGGCGACGGCCGCCTCACGGCCGGTGTCGCGTTCGGCTACCACAAGCTCCTGGCGTACAAGGACGAGTACGAGGTCGCCCGGCTCCTCCTCGACCACCCGGCCGTCGACCCTACTGAAGGAGATACGACCTGGCTCCTGCACCCGCCGGCGCTGCGTGCGAAAGGGCTCGCTCACAAGATCCGTCTCGGCACCTGGTCGCGCCCCGTGATGCGAGCCCTTCGGGCGTCCCGCCGCGTGCGAGGGACCGCGCTCGACCTCTTCGGCCGGACCGAGCTGCGCCGGATCGAACGCCAGCTTCCTTCGGAGTACGCCGAAGCGATCGGCTCCATCTTGCCGAGGCTCGACGCGTCGAACCTCAGCCTGGCTACCGAGATCGCGAGGCTGCCCGACCGCGTCCGCGGCTACGAGCGCATCAAGGAGAGGAGCGTGGTGTCGTACCGGGAGGAGCTTGCCGAGCGTCTGCTGCCCTTCCCACAGCGGTGAGCTCCTCGCCCGGAGGGGTCTCCCAGACGCGCACCTGGTCGTAGACGAGGGACGTTCGCGCGTCGACCACCTCGCGGCGCCCCGTCACGTGGTCGAGGACGAAGTCCCGGAGGTGGGCGACGTCGCGCGTCGCGACCTCGACGAGGAAGTCGTCCGCTCCGGTGACCGTCCACACCGCGAGCACTTCGGGGGCGCTGACCATCGCCTGCTGGAAGGCCCGAGCCGAGGCCGTCGTCTTCGGGCGCAGGCGGACGCTGATCATGGCGCGCAGCGGCCTGCCGATCGCGTCGAGGTCGACGTCCGCGTGCCAGCCCCTGATCACCCCCAGCGAGCGCAACGCGCGGACGCGCTCCAGGCAGGTCGACTGCGCGATCCCGACCGCCTCGGCCAGGTCCTTGTTGGTCTGGCGCGCGTCGCGCTGCAAGAGCCGCAAGAGCGCGAGGTCGGTGGCGTCGAGCCGCGGCGGTTGTCCGTCCACTGCTTCCAGGTTATGCCGCCCGCCGGATCCGTTCTCGGGACTCCAACGGCCGGCCCCCGGTACGGTCTGCGGTCCGCAGTCCCAGTCCGCGTGCTCAGTCCGCATGCACTGCGCGCAGTCCCGCCCACGCCAGCTCGGCGATGCGTCGCGCGAGCCGCTGCGCCTCCGTGCCCAGCCATCGTGCGTCGCGCGAGCCGTCCGATCGCTCCCCGCGCGTCTCGACCCAATGACGGCTCGCTCCTTCGGCCATGCCTACGACGGCATGCGCGAGGAAGCGGCGGTGACCTGGATCGAGACCCGCTGCGATGAGCGGGTCGATCGCCACGGCGATCGCGTCTTCCACCCTGCGAAGCGCGTCGCCGAGCTCAGGGTCGGCCGAGCTGCTCCTCGAGTAGAGCAGCCGGAAGGCTGTCTCGTGCGTGACGACCATGCGGAAGTACGCCGCGAACCCGTCTTCCACCTGCTCTCTCGGCCCGGAGGCCGCGGCGGTCGCGGCCGAGATCTCGGCGAGAAGCTCCTCGGCCACCGAGTCCACGAGCTCCAGGTACAGCGCCCGCTTGGAAGAGAAGTGCTGGTAGAGAAGCGGTTTGGTGACCCCTGCAGCTTCTGCGATCTCGTCCATCGTCGTCGACTCGTAGCCGCGCCCCGCGAAGAGCCGGAGGGCCACCGTCGAGAGCTGCCGTCGTCGCTCGCCACCGCTCAGGCGACGCGACGGGCTCCCTCGGGCCATGTCGCCCAAGGGGAGCTCACGGGATTGCGCCGACGCCACGCCGTGACGCTAACGACTCGCCGGCTACCCGTGCGGCAATCCCAGCGGGGCGAGCACAGCGCCCAGCTTGTCTGGCAGCGACGCGAGCGAGAAGCTCCGTCTCGCCACGGACGCATTGTGCTCCACGAGCGCCGGGTCAGGTGCCTCGAGCCATGCCCCGAGCCGAGAGAGGTCCGCTGCCGACTCCCTGAACCACTGGAAGCCGAAGCCGGCGAGCTCGGCTGCGACCGGGTACGGGCCGACCACGAGCGGGCGGCGGTGGGTCGCAGCCTCGAGCGCGGGGTTGCCGAACCCCTCGGTGCTCGAGGTGAGGGCGACCACGTCGCACGCGGCG
>JAJYYT010000484.1 GCA_021800645.1 Actinomycetes bacterium | reverse complement strand
CGCCATCCGCGAGCTGCGCGCCCACGGCATCTACTACTTCGTGCCCGGCCTGCTGAAGCACTTCGACAGCGAGGGCGTCATGGCGCTGCTCGCCCCGCGGCCCTTCCTCGCACTCACCGGAGACCGCGACGCCGGCTCGCCGCCTGAAGGCATGAAGAAGCTGGAGCAGATCCTCTCGCGCCTCTACACCCTCCACGGCGTGCCCGAGCGCTTCCGCGGCGTCATCTACCCCGAGACCGGCCACGTCTACAACGACGACGAGAAGCAGAAGATGCTCGCCTGGTTCGACCGCTTTCTGAAAGGAGACAACCGATGATCAACCGGCGCCATTTCCTGGGCAGCACGGCCGGCCTGCTGGTGGACGCGGCGGAGTCGATCCCGCAGATCAAGGCGTCGCACGACGCGGCGCTGGCCGTGCTCAAGCCCAGCGAGAAGGTTCTGCAGCACGGCCTGGAACTGCACGCGCAGTCGCTCGTCGTCGAGTCCTACGGCTTTTCGCCGCGCTCGGCCATCGACGGCGCGGGCCTGCGGCGGGCCATCGAAGCCGGAGCAGGCGCGCTGGAACTCGACGATCTCAACACCGAGATGCTCCTGATGCGCGTGGCCGACGACCCGTCGCATCCGCTGCCGTGCGAGCGGGTCTTCCACTATCTCCATCCCGGGGTCGGGCACAGGAACGTGCTCCTGGTCCCGTTCGCGGGCGGCTGGCGCGTCGACCTGCAGTGCCGTGTCGACGACGATCTCGATCACCTCGCGACACCGGACGGGGTGCGCTCGTGGCTGGTCGAGGTGCTGCTCCCGGGCCACTCGCTCGACGTCACCTGGGTGTCGACCTATCGCTTCCTCCAGGTGGTGGCCGAGAGGTTCACGGACGAGCACCGGCGGGTCCTGCTGGCCGGTGAGGCAGCGCACCTCTTCGCCCCGTTCGGCGCGCGCGGCATGAACTCCGGGATCGCGGACGCGGTGGCGGCGGCTCGGGCCATCCACCTCGCGCTCCAGGAGGGCGACCCGCAATCGCGACGCCGCGTCATCGACGGGCTCTCCGGCGACCGGCGCGCGTCGGCCCTCTACAACCGCGACGCGGCGGGCAAGGCACTGCGCCACATGCAGGCGAGCGACCCGTGGATCCGCGTCACCCGGGCGGTCGCCGCCCGCCTGGCCCGCCGCTCATGTCGGGTCGGAGCATGGATGGACTCGGCCCCCTATGGGCCGCGCCGGGGGAGGGTCGGGATGACCTCTGCCAAGTACTAGCCGCCGGTGTGATGGTTGTGTTGGTGAGGAGAGCCCGATGACGGACCAGGCGCTGAGCCCCCCGGTCGATGCGGTGGAGGTCAGCTACGAGGAGCTGTGTGGAGCTCTCGCCGCCAAGAACCTGAGCCCGCTCTGGAAGATCAACCGCGAGCTCATGCCGCTGGAGCATCGGTCCAGCACGCTCCCGTGGCTGTGGAGGTGGCGGAGCCTGCTGCCGATGGCCCGCCGCTGCGGCGAGCTGATCACCATCGATCGCGGCGGGGACCGCCGGGTGCTCGCCCTGGCCAATCCCGGGCTGCAGGGCCGGCCCTACACCAGCACGACCCTCTGGGGCGCCATCCAGTACCTCGGTCCGCACGAGTCCGCTCCCGCGCACCGCCACACACCGAATGCGATCCGCTTCGTCATCGAGGGAGAGGGGGTATGGACGACGGTCAACGGCGATGCCTGTGACATGCTCCCCGGGGATCTCATCCTGACCCCGAGCTGGCACTGGCACGATCACAACAACAGCGGAGATCGTCCGATGCTGTGGTTCGACGGGCTCGACCTCCCCCTGGTCGGCGTGCTCGAGGCGGTCTTCTTTGAGCTGTACCCGGATGAGACCCAGCCCGTCGTGTCGCGCAACCTCTCCGAGCTGCTCTACGGAAAGGGCATCGCACCCCACGAACCCCGCCCGGGGAGCGTCCGTGACGGCAGCGCAGGCACGGCCCGCGCGCCCGCCGGCGGTCTCGCCTCACCGCTGCTGCGGTATCCGTACACCACGACGGACGCGCAGCTCGAGGCGATGCTGGCCGGCACACGGTCCGACGTCGCCACCGTGCACTTCGTGAACCCGGCAAACGGCCGATCCGCGCTCCCCACCCTCGGGCTCAGCATGGTGCGTCTCCTCGCCGGCGCGGCCACCGCCCCGGTGCGCCGCGCCGGGAGCAGCATCGTCGTCGTCTTCCGCGGCAGCGGCTACACGGTGATGAACGGTACCCGGTTCGACTGGGGGGAGAAGGACATCTTCGTGGTCCCATCCTGGGTTGCCGCGGAGCACCACGCGCTCGAGCGCTCCGACCTCTTCGTGACCAGCGACCGGCCCGTCCTCGAGGCGCTGGGCTTGTATCGCGAGGAGATGCTCGATGAAGAGCAGAGCGTCTCCGGCAGCTTTGTTCCCCTCTGACCCATGCGACACCTCACCCTCCGCCTCGACGAAGGCACACGCGCCGGCCGCATCGACGGCGACCTCGTGACCGAGCTGCCCTTCTCCGACGTCGGATCCCTGCTCGCCCACCCGGAGTGGAGGGAACTGGCCGGCGGGCGTGGCACGCGAGCGCGCCGCCTCGAGGAGGTCGACCTGGCGCCTCTGGTCCCGCATCCCTCCAAGATCTTCTGCGTGGGGCACAACTACACGAGCCACATCCTCGAGATGGGCCACGAGCTCCCGGCTCATCCGACCCTCTTCGCGAAATTTGCCCGCACCCTCATCGGACCCACCGACCCCATCGTCCTGCCGGCAGCGTCGGAGCGGGTCGACTGGG
>JAJYYT010000483.1 GCA_021800645.1 Actinomycetes bacterium | reverse complement strand
TGGGCCAGGCGGTCGAGCCGGTCGGTCATGAGAACCATGTCGGCCGCCTCCGAGGTCACGGTGGCGCTCCGGGCTCCCATCGCGACACCCACGTCGGCCAGCGCCAGCGCCGGAGCATCGTTGATGCCGTCGCCGACCATGACGGTCGGCGAGCGCTGCCGTTCCTCGCGCACCACGTCGAGCTTCTCGGCCGGCGATCGCTCGGCCATCACCTCGTCCACGCCGATCACCGCGCCGACCGTCTCGGCCACCTCGTGGCGGTCGCCGGTCACCATCACGATCCGGAGGATGCCGCTTCGCCGCAGGGATCGAACGGTGCGAGCCGCGTCCGGTCTGATCGGGTCCTCGAGGAGCAGGACGCCCGCCGGTTCTCCGTCGACCGACACGAAGACGG
This sequence comes from Actinomycetes bacterium, assembly GCA_021800645.1. The sequence goes on along the minus strand of JAJYYT010000483.1, from coordinate 2,389 downwards.
TGAGCGTGCCGTCGAGCCGGGCTCGGCGACGTGCCGCCTTGGCCCACGGCGGGTTGCCGGCTAAGCCCACCCACCCCGCCTTGCCCACGGCTACGGCGCGGCCGGCGACCATGCCCCGGATGCCCTGACCCGGCACCTCCTCCACCGCCTCGGGCAATACGAGCGGCAAGCCACGCGTCTCTGCGGCCTTGACCACCGCGCTCGCCAGGACGTGAGGCGACATCTGGTCGATGGACGCGGCCAGGCCCAGCACCTCCTCGGAAGTACAGGACCCTGCGACGACGACCGATGCCACGTCCGGCCGGCCGGAAGTGAGCGTCCCGGTCTTGTCGAACAGCAGGGTCGTGCAAGACGCCAGCCGCTCCAGAGCTCCACCGCCCTTCACGACCACCCCCCGGCGGGCGGCCTGCGACAGCCCACCGACCAGGGCGACCGGCGCCGCCAGGATGAGCGGGCAGGGGGTCGCGACCACGAGGACCGCGACGGCCCGAGTCGCGCCTCCAACGGCCCAGGCGATCCCGGCGCCGGCAAGGGTGAGCCCGACGAACCACAGGGCGTAGCGGTCAGCGAGCCGCACGAGGGGCGGCTGTGCTGCCTCGGCCTGCTGCACCAGCCGGACGATCCCCGAGTACGTGCTGTTCTGGGCGGTCGCGGTCGCCCGCAGGTCGAACGGCGGGCCGGCGTTGGCGGCACCGCTGCGAACGGGCTCGTGCGCCTCGCGCTCGACGGGGATCGACTCGCCGGTCAGGGCGGACTCGTCCAGGACCGCCGCAGCCTCGAGGTTGCCGTCCACTGGCACCAGCTCTCCGGATCCGACCATGAGCCGGTCGCCCACGACGACCCTGTCGAGAGGCACCGTCTCGAGCCCGACTCCCGTGTAACGGTGGGCGACCCGCGGCGCTCGCTCGAGCAGGCCCTGTAGGTCGTGCCGGGCTCGCCCAGCCGCCCACCCCTCCAAGGCTCGACCGGTGACGAGCATGGTGCTGACCACGGCCGCAGCCAGGTGCTCGCCGGTGGCCAGCGCCCCGAGGAGGGCGAGCAGCGCGATGAGGTCCACTCCGACCCGCGACCGCCGCAGGCTGTCGACCATGGTCCACAGCGAGTAGACGGTGCCGAACGCACCGGTCGCGTCCCACGCCGCGTCCCCTCCAGCCGGCAGCCCGGCCAGGTGGAGTGCCCCGCCGGCACCCAGACCGGCCACGGCTGCCCCCAGGAGCACGCTCGGGTAGCGCTGGACCAGCTCGGCGCAGCCCCGGCCGATCGGAGGAGCGGTCACTCTCCCATCCTGCGCTGCGCGCGGGCTCGGCGCACACTCCATCGGGGAGACCCGGACCCGTGCGATCGGGTACAGACATGCGGCGGACGGGGACGGCGACGGCGGACGGCGACGGCCGTGCAGGCTACGGGGCGACGCGGACCGTGCCTACGCAGACGAGCGAGACCACGAGGACGACGAGGACGCAGCGGCGGAGGCTCGACGAGCACGTTCGTGCGCCGCGATGGCCCGGACAGCCCTCGCACTGCTGCTCGGGTAGATCGACACCGGCTCTTCGTCAGCAGCGGGATCCGCGAAGACGACGACGACGTTCCCGCTGGAGAAGTCGCCCAACTGCTCTGCGCCGACCCACCAGTCGAGTCGGATGTGCGGAGGAACACGGACGACCCAGCGAGGCTGGGAGCGACCAAGCGCCTCCGCGAGGATCGCCACCAAGGACTCGAGCTCCGCGCGATTGCCGGACGCGGGCGACTCGGCCTGCTCGGCGCCGGTGACCCAGCAGTAGAGGACGAAACCGCAGATGACCGCACCGATGGTGCCGATGACGATCGCTTCCATGGACGATTCCTGGTTGTTCGTGACGAAGCGGGTACGACCGCGAGCACCTTACGATCGGGAGCGCAACTCGGCCTCAACTCGTGATCAACCATTCGCTGAGATCTCGGGCTCTCGTTTCTGCACCTCGTGGGTGCCAGCATCTCCGGGGATCCCGGCTCGTGACCGTCACCATGAGCGCCGGCCCCCGGCCGCGCGCCTCCCGCCGGTCGGGAAGCGCAGACAGCGCGTGACGGCGTCCGACCGCTTTCGTGCAGCAGGCAGGATGACCGCCATCGGTTGCTCGCATAGGCTCGTGGCGGTGCGGGCCTGCTCACGGATCGGAGGCAGTTCCGACGGTCCTCGAGGATCGCTCGCGTGGCCGGGCCGGTGAGCGCGGCCAACGTCCCTGCCTGCTGCGCTTCGAGGTCTTTGTGGGCACGCTCGACCCTGTGGACCATCCACCACCCGCGGCGAGGCGCTCGGGCCGGGCATGCGCCGGTGACCTGCCCCGGGTAGCCTTGGCCCCCGAGAGCCCGTCGTGCTGCAGCTGACAACGCCGCCCACCGCGCCCCTCAC
>JAJYYT010000482.1 GCA_021800645.1 Actinomycetes bacterium | reverse complement strand
GAGGACGGGGGGCACCGGGAGGACGGGGGGCACCGGGAGGACGGGGGGCACCGGGAGGACGGGGGGCACCGGGAGGACGGGGGGCACCGCGGACACCGCGAGGACGCCGGGCACCGGGAGGATGCAGAAGGGGGAGACCCCCAAAGAGCGTGGGGAGAGGACTCGCGCGCGGATCACCGAGGCCGTGATCGAGCTTCTCTCCGAGAAGCAGGTCTCCCCGACTGTGAAGGAGGTCGCCGCGCGCGCGGGGGTGTCCGTCCGGCTGGTCTTCCACCACTTCGAGGACCTGGACGCGCTCTACCGCGCCGTCGCACGGACGCAGATCGAGCGGTACTGGCTGACCGTGCAGCCGATCCCAAGGAACCTCGGCTTGGACCAGCGGATCGAGCGAACGGTCCACCAGCGCGCCAAGCTGTTCGAGGCGGTCTCGCCGGTCCGCCGCAAGGCGATCTCGTTGGCCGCGCGCCACCAGGACGTCGCCGAGGGACTCCAGTTGACCGACACGATGCTCCGGACCTGGCTCGAGGAGACCTTCAGCAACGAGCTGCAAACCGCGAAGCGAGACCGCCAAGAGCTGCTCGCGGCGCTCGAGGTCGTATCCTCCTGGGAGCTGTGGGAACGACTCCGTCGAGTCCAAGGCTTGACGAACGCCGCAGCGCGACGAGTCCTGTCCCGCTCGATGCACGCACTGCTGGGCGCGTAGTCGCCGCCACGCTGCGCGGTCGGCGCCGACCCATAGACTTGCGCTGCCGTGAAGGCTCTGCGCACGCCCGACGACCGCTTCGCCGACCTCCCCGCGTTCGATTTCGCGTCCCGCTACGTGGAGGTCCCTTCCGGGGTGCCCGGCGGCGTCGAAGCGCTGCGGGTGCACCTCGTGGACGAGGGCCGGCCCAACGCGAGCGAGACCGTCGTCTGCCTCCATGGAGAGCCGAGCTGGTCCTTCCTCTATCGCAAGGTGATCCCGGTGCTGGCCGAGTCGGGCCATCGCGTCGTGGTGCCCGACCTCGTCGGCTTCGGGCGCTCGGACAAGCCGACGGCGCGCGCCGACCACACCTACGCCCGTCACGTGGAGTGGCTGCGCGCTGCGCTCTTCGACGAGCTCGGGCTGGGCGATCTCACCTTGGTCTGCCAGGACTGGGGGGGGCTCCTCGGCCTCCGCCTGGTGGCCGAGCATCCCGACCGATTCCGCCGGGTGGTCGCCGCCAACACGGGACTGCCGACCGGCGAAGAGAGGATGAGCGACGCCTTCTTCGCGTGGCAGCGGTTCTCCCAGGAGGTCCCCGAGCTCCCAGTGGGGCGCATCGTCCGGGGCGGCACGGTCCTCGGGCTCGCCAAGGAGGTTGTCGCTGCCTACGACGCGCCGTTCCCCGACGAGCGGTTCAAGGAGGGTCCTCGCCAGATGCCGGCGCTCGTGCCGACGCGTCCCGACGATCCTGCGGCTGAGGCGAACCGACGCGCATGGGCTTCACTGCGTGACTTCGACCGCCCCTTTTTGTGCGCGTTCAGCGATGGAGACCCCATCACGGCCGGCGCAGAGCGGCAATTCGTCGAAGCGGTTCCCGGCGCGGCAGGACTGGACCACGTCACGATCGCGGGCGCCGGTCACTTCCTCCAAGAGGACAAGGGAGAGGAGCTCGCCGCAGTCGTCGCCGCCTTCATCTCGTCCACGCCGCCCGCAGCCGCGTGACCCGCGCGGGCTGCCGCATGCAATGGTGGCGCGCCTGCCGGATGCTGGTACCCCGGTTTACGCCCTACCGCTGGTGCCGCGGCTACGCCTGCTGGTGGTGGTGTCGGTCGTGCCTGCCTGCCTCACTTCGTCGCTGCAGCGTGAGTACGGGCTCCTTGGTCAGCCGGCCGGCGGCGCCACCGGGACGAGGATGCGGCCGCACTGCTCGCAGGTGACCACCGTGCCGCCGGGCAGGTGGCGGATCCGGTCCACTTCCATGGACGGCAGCTCCAAGTGGCAGCCGCTGCAGCGGTTGCCGACCAGGCGCGCCGCGCCCGTCCCGCCAAGCCGGGCGCGAAGCGCCTCGTAGCGGCTCCTCAGCTCCCCAGGCAGGGCGGCGGCCTCGCTCGCGCGCGCCATGGCCTTCGCCGCCAACTGGGCATCGATCTCGGCCTCGGCCTCCGCCAGCGCACCTGCCAGCCGGGCGGCGTCAGACCGCAACCGGGTCGACTGCGCATCGAGCTCCGCCAGCGCTGCGTCGAGCGGCTCGATCGCGACCATGAGCTCGAGCTCTTCGTCCTCCATCCGGCCCTTGCGCTCGCGGAGGTGGCGAATCTCGTCGTCCATCGCCTGGAGATCCCGAGACGGCGCCCCTCGGGCCGTGTACATGCGCTGCTCGAGCGCCTCGCGCCGCGCGTCGACCGTCGAGATCTCCGCTTCGATCGCGCGCTGGCGGCTGGCGAGCTCCGCTCTCGATGCCTGAGCCTCCTCCATCCGCTTCTCGAGGTCACCCAGCACGGCGCTCACCCTGGCGAGCTCCTGGCGCTCCGCAAGCGCGGCCTTGCGATGCTCGAGCTGGGAGATCGCGGTGTCGATGTCTTGGAGGAGGAGCAGCACCTCGAGCGCCGACCCCTGCCGGGCCGCCTGCTCCGCTCCGGCCGCCTCTTCCGCCCCGGCCGCCTGCTCCGCCCCGGCTGCGCGGGTGGGGTCAGTGCTCATCGACGCTCCTTTGGAGCGCGGACCGTGCGGCGTCCAGCGCACCAGCGAGCGCGGCGTCGGCGAGCACCTCGGCCTCGTCCCATCCGAACCACCGCACCGCTGGGCTCTCGCCGGGTCC
>JAJYYT010000481.1 GCA_021800645.1 Actinomycetes bacterium | reverse complement strand
GTCGCCATCTCGCCGCTCGTCACCACCGCCCCGGCCCTCGAGGGTGGCGCGGACGCCTTCGTCGTCGTCTACCTGCTCCTCATGGGATCCGTCGCACTCGCCCTCGGGGGTCTCGACCCCGGCACCGCCTTCGGCGGCATGGGATCGAGCCGGGCCATGACGATCGGCGCCCTCGCCGAGCCAGCGCTTCTCGTCGCCGTCCTCGCCCTGTCCATCCAGGCCAGAACCTCCAACCTGCCGGGCATCGTGACCGCCACCCTCGCCCATCCCGGATGGCTGGCCAACCCTGAACGGCTCCTCGCCCTGGTCGCCCTGGTGGTGGTGGTGATCGCCGAGACCGGTCGGATCCCCGTCGACAATCCCTCCACGCACCTCGAGCTGACGATGATCCACGAGGCGATGGTCCTCGAGTACGCAGGACCCGACCTCGCTCTCGTGACGCTCGGCGAGGCGATGCGCCTCGGCCTGCTCTTCGGCCTCGTCGCCAACCTGTTCTTCCCCTGGGGCATCGCTTCGAGCGTGACCATCCCACACCTCGCGCTCGGCGTCGTCGCGCTCGGGGCGAAGGCTGCCGCCATCGCGATCGTGATCGCCCTCATCGAGGTCTCGACCGCCAAGCTCCGGCTCTTCCGGGTCCCCGAGCTGCTCGCAGGGGGATTCGTGCTCGCCGTGCTCGCAGTGATGACCGGGCTGGTCACGAGGTGAGTGCAGGCACCGAGCTCGCCCTTCTGGAGCTCACGGTCGGCGTGGTGCTCGCCTGCGCGGTGGTCACGCTGTGGCGCCGGGATCTGCGCGCGCTCGTCGCCGTCCTCGCACTCCAAGGCGTCGCGCTCGCTGGTCTGGCCGCGGTCCTCGCCGTGCACGACGGCGACGTCGGGCTCGGTGTCGTCGCCGGCGTCGTTCTCCTCGCCAAGGGGATCGTGATCCCGAACCTCCTCGCGCGGGTGGTGCGCCGCGACCCGGGGAGCCGGGAGACCACTCCGCTCGTGAACGTGCCCGCCTCGCTCGTCGCTGCGGCCGCGCTCGTCGTCCTCGCATACCTGTCGGCCGGCCGGCTCATCTCGCTCTTCCCCTCTCCTGCGACCCGCCTCGCGCCACTGGGGCTGGCTACGGTCCTCGTCGGGTTCTTCGTACTCGTCACGAGGCGCAAGGCCGTGTCCCAGATCGTCGGCTTGCTGCTCGTCGACAACGGGATCGCGCTCATCGCCTTTCTCCTCACCGCCGGCGTGCCGATCCTCGTCGAGCTCGGCGCCTCCCTGGACGTCCTCCTCGTCATCGTCGTCCTCCAGGTGCTCGCCGCCTCCATGCGTGCCCGGTTCGGCCATGTCGACCTCGACCAGCTACGGGAGCTCCACGACTGATGCTCTGCTACGCCATCCTCGCCGTCCCGCTCGCCGCCGGCGCCATCGCCGGGCTGGTGCCGTGGCGGCCATGGGTCGGATGGATGACGGCGTCCGCCGAGGCGGGTGTGCTCGCGCTCGGCGTCGCCCTGGTGATCGCGACGGACCATCGCCGGGCCCTCGGCGCCCTGGACGGGGCGCTGCGAGCCGACGCGTTGAGCGCCTTCATGGTCGTCGTCATCGGGACCATCGCCCTGCTCTCCGCCCTCCAGGCGATCCGCTACCTCGACGCCGAGACCACCCGCGGGCGCTCGAGCACCCGTCACGCCTCCCTCTACACCGTGCTCGTCCAGGTGTTCGTCACCTGCATGCTCGCCGCCGTGCTCTCGGCGAACCTCGGAGGCTTGTGGGTGGCCGTCGAGGCGACGACGATCGCCACGACCTTCCTCGTCGGGCACCGCCGGACCGACGGAGCGCTCGAGGCGTCGTGGAAGTACGTCCTCATCTGCTCGGTGGGCATCGCGCTCGCGTTTTTGGGCACCGCCTTCGTCTACTTCGCCGCCCTCCACGTCCCCGGGCATACGACCGGTGCCTCGGCTCTCGACTGGACCTCGCTCATGGCCGCCTCGCACCACCTCGATCCGACGGTGATGCGCCTGGCGATGGCGCTCATCGTCTTGGGTTACGGCACCAAGGTCGGGCTCGCCCCCATGCACAGCTGGCTGCCCGACGCCCACAGCCAGGCGCCCGCGCCCGTCTCCGCCCTCATGTCCGGGGTGCTCCTCACCGTCGCCTTCTACGCACTCCTGCGATTCGAGGCGATCGCCGACGGTTCGCTCGGACCCCAGTACGTCCGAATCCTGCTCGTCATCGTCGGGCTCGCCTCACTGCTCGTCGCCGCGTCGCTGCTCCTCACCCAGCGCGACTACAAGCGCATGCTCGCCTATCACAGCATCGAGCACATGGGGCTCATCGCGCTCGGCGCCGCCGCCGGCACGACCCTTGCCATCGCTGCGGTGCTGCTGCACATCCTCGGTCACGGCCTCGCCAAGGCGGTGCTGTTCCTCGCCTCGGGCGAGATCCTTCTCGTCGAAGGTACGAGCGAGATCGAAAAGGTCCCGGCACTGCTCTCACGCCGCCCGGTGCTCGGGGGGATCTTCGGATTCGGACTCGTCGCCCTGCTCGGCCTGCCGCCCTTCAGCCTCTTCGTGAGCGAGCTCAACATGATCCGTGCCGAGCTCGACGTCGGGCTCGGCTGGGCGGCAGGGATCTCCCTTCTCTTGATGGCGGTGATCTTCGCCGCCGTGATGGCCCACGGTCGCCACCTCCTCCTCGGCGGCAACGCCGGACCCCGGAGCGCGGCCGCGACCCCTCGGATCGTCGCCGTCCCCCTGATCGGAGGCCTTGCGGCCTGTGCCATCTTCGGCCTCTCGGCCTGGCCACT
>JAJYYT010000480.1 GCA_021800645.1 Actinomycetes bacterium | reverse complement strand
ATGCCGCTCGCAGGCACGGGCTCGGCGCGGACGACCTGCGAGCGCTCGACCGAGGCGAGCTGGACAGGCTCGTCAACGTGCCGGCCTGTCGGCTCGCTCTGTACACTCCGCACTGCGCGCGAGTCGACCCCGCACGCCTGGTGCGCGGCTTGGCGGACGCGTGCGAGCGGGCGGGTGTCGTGATCCTCGAGCGGACCGAGGCGATCGAGCTCGCGCCGCGCCGAGTGCGATGCCGCAACGGCCTCGTGACTGCCGATCACGTCATTCGGGCAACTGAGTCCTACACCACGCAGCTGCCCGGAGAGAGGCTCCGATACCTGCCGCTCTACAGCCTCATGATCGCGACCGCACCGCTCTCGGACACGATCTGGAACGACCTCGGCTGGCAGGAGGGGCTCACGATCCGAGACGAGCGCCACCTGTTCTTCTACGCCCAGCGGACGACGGATGGTCGCATCGCCATCGGCGGACGCGGCGCACCCTACCGCCTCGACCGGCCGATCGACGAGACGAGCGAGCGCAACCGCGGCGTGTACGAGCGGCTACGAGCGACGATACGACGCCACTTCCCGCAGGCCGGCGATGCGGTCGTCACGCATCACTGGGGAGGACCGCTCGCGGTGCCGAGGGACTGGTGCATGAGCGTCCACTACGAGCCCTCGACGGGGTTCGGCTGGGCAGGCGGCTATTCAGGTCATGGCGTCGTCGCTGCCAACATTGCGGGCCGCACGCTCGCCGACCTCGTCCTGCGTCGAGAGAGCGACCTCGTGAGCCTGCCCTGGGTCGGCCACGGATCCCGCAGATGGGAACCGGAGCCGCTCCGTTACCTCGCCTCCCAGGCGATCGTCAACGTCTTGGCGGCCGCCGACCGCTATGAAGACCGCAGCGACCGGCCGGCGCGCTGGACCTGGGCGGTCGCCCCGTTCACCCAGCCGTCGTAGTCCGACGGATCGCGAGGTCCGGCCCCGCAGAGGGTCCGGCCCCGCAGGCCAGCAGAGGAGAGGACGTTGGGACGAGAGGACCTTCGACCTACGGACTCGGGGTCGTTCGGCCCTGCCTGGGCCCTGGCTCCCCTCGTAGCGTGATCGTATGGCGATGCCGGTCTCTGATCTCGAAAGCCCAAGCCCGGCGGTCTTCCTCCAGGATTTCGTGGACGTGGACGCACCGGAGCGACTCGTCAGCGGACGCCTGTGCGCGGGCCAGAGGTGGCTTGCACGGCTCGCGAGCGCTGCCGGCTGCGACGCAGAAGGTCGACTGGACGAGCTCGGCCACTCCCGGCTGCTGATCACCCATGAGGTCCGCGTACGCGTCGGACGGCCGAGCCGCTCGAGGACGGGTGTCGTCGTGCCGTTGCGCTGGGAGGATGCCGAGCACCCCGGCGCCGTCCCGGTGCTCGACGGCAATCTCGAGGTTGCGCAGATCGGACCGCGGCGAAGCCGCGTCGTCCTCTACGCGTCCTACCGACCGCCCCCAGCGGAGGCGATCCGGGCGACAGAACCGCTCGACCAGGCCCTCTTGCAGCGCGTCGCCGAGTCGACGGTTCGTAGCTTTCTCTGCAGGATGGCTGAGACGCTGCAGAGCTGGCCGCTCGAGGACCACACGCCAGGCTGACCGATCGAGCCGGGACGGCGACCGATCGAGCCGGGACGGCGGGCTCATGCCGCATGCACGTCGGCAGGGACCTCGGCGCGGCTGTCGGCGACGGCGCGGCTGTCGGCGACCTCGGCTGCCTGTGCCGGCGCGTGAGCTTCGTGCCGGCGTCTTCTCGCCTCGCGCGCCTCTGCCGCCATCACCTCGAAGGACTGCACCCTTGCGAGCGCCTCCTCCACCTCCTGATCGCTCGCGAGGATCCGAACGAGTGCACGCGGGGACGCGAGTGCACGCGGGGACGTCTGTGCCCTCCCCGTGATCCCGGAGGTCTGTGCCCTCCCGGCCATCTCGCCGATCCCCGCCGTCACCGCCCTCCCAAGCTTGCCGGCCGTCCGGGAACCGCCGGCCGTCCGGGCAATGCCGCCCGGGCCGCGCGCCGCGCGACGAAGCGCGCCTGCTCCCCAGACGAGAACGACGAGCCCGGCCATCGAGAAGAGGGTCATATGTGCCATGTCCTCGGTCCTCGCCTCGCTTTCTCCTCGCTCGCCGCCATCGCTGTTCTCTGCGCCCGGCCTCCAGTGCCCGCCATGCCGCACGCTGCGCGGGGCACACCGCACGCTGCGCCCGCTACACCGCACGCTGCGCTGGGCACACCGAACCTGCGCCGGGCACGCCGGACCCGTGACCCTGCGCCGTTCGCTGAGCCCGACCATGCCCACGTGCTTCGGCTCCAGTTGTGGTCCGACGAACGTCCCGTCGGAAGGGTCCAACGTCCCATCCACCCACCGGGAGGAACCTTCCCGGCAGCTCCATCGGGCGGATCCCGAGGTTCCGAGGCCGGACCAGGCCGTTCTCGAGGCCGTTCTCGAGGCCGGTCCAGGCCGTTCTCGAGGCCGTTCTCGAGGCCGGCCCGAGGCCGTTCGAGGCTGTTCTAGGCTCCAGCCGGTGGAGATCTGGCCGGGGGCGCCCTTTCCACTCGGCGCCGTCTACGACGGCGCAGGCACGAACTTCTCTCTGTTCAGCGAGGTCGCCGAATCGGTGGAGCTGTGCCTGTTCGACCTGAACGGCGTCGAGACGCGCGTCCGGTTCTCCGAGGCGGACGCCTACTGCTGGCACGGCTACCTGCCGGGCGTCGGTCCGGGTCAGCGCTACGGGTTCAGGGGGCAGGGCACCTACGATACGGCATACGGCGCGCG
>JAJYYT010000479.1 GCA_021800645.1 Actinomycetes bacterium | reverse complement strand
CCTCCTCGGTCTCCTGGGTGTCCACCCATCGCACGACGTCGTGCATCGTGCGACCGTCGACAGCCGCCGCGAAGAGCAGCGGGGCCAGCAGCTTCGCTGCGGTCGCGTACCAGAATTCCCCGTCTGCGCTGGTCCCGTCGCCCCGTGCCACGTCGGTGAGGTCGGAAGCGACCCGGCGCGCCCGTGCCCACGTCCGCGCGGCGGACACCGGGGACCAGGGGCTGCGCGGAAGGCCGGTCGTCCCCGCGGGGTCGAAGCACCACACGGTCCCGAGTCGACGTCGCCACTCGAGGGTGTCGCGGACGAGATCCGTCTTCACGCTCGCGGCAAGGACCGGACCCTCCCATCGGAGGATCGCTGGGATCGCAAGGGAGGTCGTCTTCCCGCTCTGGGTCGGCCCGATGACCGCGACCGACTGCGCGGGTTCCGCCGCGAGGACCTGGTGACGCAAGACTCGGCCCACCTCCTCGCCGAGCACCAGCCGGCCACGTGTTGCACCAGAGGAACGCAGCGACCGCAGGTCGGCGGGACGCGCCCAGCGCGCGCCTTCGGGAAGGCTGCGTGCCCGCCGTGGCCCGCTCACCGGCGGGCGCCGGGCGGCTGGCGCCTTCGGCGCCGCCCTTCGGTGCCCCAAACCACCCGACGCCAGCACCGCGCCGACAGCGCCGGCGGCGAGCAGCACGCTCAGATGGCCGAGGCTCATACCGGCACCGCTGGCCGAGGTGTCGGTCGGTCGAGCGCTCGGGGCCACCCGGGCTGCCCGCCTGGCGCAGGCGCGGGAGGCCTGGCCCGCATCGCCGCATCCGTGTCCACGATCTCCCGTTCCCCTGGGGCGACCACGTGCTGGACCAGAAACGAGCGGCGCCCGACCTTCCACAGCGCGACGCCGCGCCGCAGCTGCGGCACGATGTCCGCTTCGGTGTCCGACAGCGACAGGAGGTCGCGCGCAGCCACCACCTCCCCGGGTGCCTGGCCGTAGACAACCCTCGTCTCGGAGTCCGCCAGGAGCCCGCTCGCGAGCCCGACCTGCTCAGACCCGACCGCCCCGACCGTCTGGAGGTCAGACACGCGGTGCAGCACCGCCACGTTGGCCACCCCGTACGCTCGCGACAGCTTCCAGGACGCCTGGAGCCAGCGCGCGACGCCGAGGTTGGCCAGCACGGCCCACGCCTCGTCGACGACCACGAACACGTGCGCTGCTCCCGCCGACGCCTGTCGGGCGAGAGTCGCTTGGAGCCACGCCGTTGCGCACGCCATGAGGACGCCCAGTGCAGGCGAGTTGTACAGCGCGGAGAGGTCGAGCGCGACGAGGGGGCCGCTGAGATCGAGACCGGGGGTCGTCGGCCCGTCGAACATGCCGCGCAGGTCGCCATGGACCAGGCGGCGCAGTTCGAGCGCGACGTCGCGACCGTCTTCGAGGAGCATCGCACGGTCCGTACGCACGCTCGCCGCGGACTCCCGGCTCGGCTCGAGGAGCGCATCGACGACCTGCGGGAGAGTCGGCACCCCGCGAGAGCAGGATGCCGCGTCGAGCGCGAGATCCGTCGCGGTGCGCTCCCGAGGGTGGAGCGGCCGTCCCAGGCACGCGGACGCGAGCGATGCGAGGACCTCGGCCTGCCGTCGGCCGGCATGCTGGCCCTGCGGGTGCGCCGCGAGGTCGCCGCTCGCGACGCCGTGACCGCCGCGTCCTTCGGCCACGGAGTCCGCGAGATCCGCGAGCTCGATGTCTTCTCTCGTCGGGCCTGGGTCGAGCGGGTTGAGCCGAACCGTCCCGCCAGGCCGCAGCGCGACCGGCTGGACCCCCCACGCCGCCGCCAGGGAGCGGTACTCGCCCTTGGGGTCCACCACCCACGCCCGACGGCCGAACACTGCTTGACGCCACAGGTACGTCTTCACGAACGCGCTCTTGCCGCGACCGATCTGTCCGAAGACGATCATGTTGGGGTTCGAGAGGATCCCGGCCGCATAGAGCTCGAAGGGGTCGTGCACGAAGGACCCGCCGAGGAGGTCGTGCCCGACGAGGACACCTCGGTGCCCCAGGCCGGCCTCGGTGAGGAGCGGATAGGCCGCACCAAGGTGGCGGGTCGTCACCTGGTGGGCAGGGACGCGCGGGCCCGTGCGGGGGTTCAGCATCGTCCCCTGTCTCGCTCCGGTGAAGAGACGGTGCCGATGCGGCTGCGGTCTCGGTCCACGTGACGGAACGGTCGCCCGACGCGGGCTGCCTGACACCCGCCGTGGTCGAGCGTCGCAACGGTACGCGCGACAGTGGGCAGCTGCGATCGCCAATGAACAACTCCGCATCGCAGTGGGCATGCGGCTTCGACATCTCCGCGTGGGGTGGAGCGAGCGCCGAGAGCGCAGATCCTTGCGACCGCCGCCCGAGTAACGGCACCTCGGAGGCAGGGGGTCGGCGCCGTAGTGGGGCGGAAACGTCCGAGCGGTAAGAGGCAGTCGCGAGGTGCGTACCGACTACGGCCGATCTACTTCGAGATGACGATGCACCGCAGCGGCGAGCACGTGGAGGTCGTCTGGTTCCGAGCTGACGACGACGTCGTTGCGGCGAAGGGCTCCTTCAACGACCGTGGCGTCGACGACATCGGCGCGTGCGGCGTTGGCAAGGAGTTCACCCACGCGCCGCGCCTGATCGTCGTCCAGTTCTTCGACATTGCAGCTGCCGAGGAAGCGCGACAGGCGCGCCTGGCGGCGGCTGCCGCGCCACCCTTGGGCCACGACAGGCGCCGGGACGGTGGGCACCTGGCGTAGTTCGAGCAGGGCTCGATGGCGAGCCCACATC
>JAJYYT010000478.1 GCA_021800645.1 Actinomycetes bacterium | reverse complement strand
AGCGGGAGGCCCTGGGCCACCAGGAGCTGGAGGCGCACCAGGTCGAGACCGGAGACGGCCTCGGTGACCGGGTGCTCGACCTGCAGCCGGGTGTTCATCTCGAGGAACGACACCTCGCCGGTGGAGGGCTCGAAGACGAACTCGACGGTTCCGGCGTTCACGTAGCCGACGGCCCGAGCGGCGGCCACGGCGGCCTCCCCGAGGTGTCGGCGAAGGGCGGCGTCGACGACGGGGGAGGGCGACTCCTCCACGATCTTCTGGTGCCGGCGCTGGATCGAGCACTCCCGCTCGAAGAGGGAAATCGTCGTCCCGTGCGCGTCGGCCAGCACCTGGACCTCGATGTGGCGGGGGTCGGTGACGAAGCGCTCGAGGAAGACGGTGCCGTCGCCGAAGGCCGACGCCGCCTCGCGCCGAGCAGCAGCCACCGCGGCCTCGAGCTCACCCGGCTCGGTGACGAGGCGCATCCCGCGCCCGCCACCCCCCGCCGAGGCCTTGACCAGCAGGGGCCAGCCGAGCGACCCGATCTCGTCGTGGTCGGGGAGGGTGTCGCCGTCGACCGTGAGCGAGGGGAGCGTCGGCACCCCGGCCGCCCGCATGAGGTCCTTGGCGGCCACCTTGGACCCCATGGCCTCGATGGCCGACGGCGGGGGGCCGACCCAGGCCAGGCCGGCGTCGAGGACGGCGCTGGCGAAGGCGGCCGACTCCGACAGGAAGCCATAGCCGGGGTGGACGGCGTCCGCACCGGTGCTCCGGCACGCCTCGACGAGCAGGTCGGTCCGGAGGTACGTGTCGACGGGAGACGACCCAGGGAGCCGGACGGCGAGGTCCGCCTCGGTGGCGTGCGGGCTCGCGGCGTCCGCGTCGCTGTAGACGGCCACGCAGGTCATGCCCATGGCACGGGCCGTGGCGAAGATGCGTCGGGCGATCTCGCCGCGATTGGCGACGAGCAGCGTGCGGATGGCGGTGGAGGGCACTGCCGTGGTCGGCTGAGCACCAGTCGGTCGCGCGCCAGTCGGTCGTGGGTGCATGGTCCCGTTCACATCCGGAAGACGCCGTAGCCGCGCGTGCCGGCGACGGGCTGGGTGTCGATGACCGACAGGCACAAGCCGAGCACGGTCCGCGTATCGCGAGGGTCGATGACGCCGTCGTCGTAGAGCCGGCCGCTCAGGAAGAGCGGCAGCGACTCAGACTCGATCTGGGCCTCGACGGCGGCGCGCATGGCGGCGTCGGCCTCCTCGTCGAAGGGCAGGCCACGTGACGCGGCCGACTGGCGTCCGACGATCGAGAGGACGCCGGCGAGCTGCGCCGGGCCCATCACCGCCGACCGGGCGTTCGGCCAGCTGAAGAGGAAGCGCGGCTCGTAGGCGCGCCCGCACATGCCGTAGTTGCCAGCACCGTAGGAGGCGCCGATGTTGACCGTCAGGTGGGGCACCGACGAGTTCGTGACGGCGTTGATCATCTGAGCCCCGTGCTTGATGATCCCGCCCTGCTCGTACTCCTTGCCCACCATGTAGCCCGTCGTGTTCTGGAGGAACAGGAGCGGGACGTCGATCTGGTTGGCGAGCTGGATGAACTGGGTCGCCTTGTGAGCCTCCTCGGAGAAGAGGACGCCGCGGTGGTTGGCGAGGACGCCGATGGGGTAGCCGTGGATGGTGGCCCACCCCGTCACCAGGCTGGAGCCGTAGAGGGGCTTGAACTCGTCGAAGCGGGACCCGTCGACGACGCGGGCCAGCTTCGACAGGCCCGTGATGCGCCCCTCGGTCGAGGGGATGTAGGCGACGTGCGCCTTGCCGATGAACGGCACGAGGTGGTGCTCGCACAGCGAGGCGAAGGGGATGTCGCGCACCATCACCATCTCGTCGTGCTCGGCGGCGAAGGTGACGGTGAGGAAGCGGGCCGGGTCCTCCTCTGCGTCGCCGAAGAGCTCCTCGTACATTGCGGCGACCCGCTGTGGCGTGCGGGTGAGACCCTCGCGGTCCGGGTCCTCTCCGATCGCTTCGAGCAGCTCGGCAATGGCCCGGCGGGCCCGCTCGAGGTCGACGCTCACTCGGGCTCCCCGCCAAGGTAGACGCGCAGGTCGGGCAGGTTGCGGTACCGCTCGGCGACGTCCATCCCGTAGCCGACCACGAACAGGGGCTCGATCTCGAAGCCGACGTAGTCGACCTCGAAATTCATCCGCTGCTGGCCGCTCTTGAGCAGCAGAGAACAGACGGCGAAGGACTCCGGTCCCCTCGCGAGCAGGCTCTTGCGGAGGTAGGCGAGGGTGAGGCCACTGTCGACGATGTCCTCGATCACGATGACGTGGCGGCCCGTCAGGTCGATGTCGAGGTCCTTCACGATGCGAACGACGCCGCTCGTCTTCGTCGCCGACCCGTAGGACGCTACCGCCATGAAGTCGAGCTCGATCGGCAGGTCGATCTCGCGGGCGAGGTCGGCGAGGAAGACGAAGGCGCCCTTCAGAACGCCGACGAGGAGGGGGGGGCGCCCTTCGTAGTCCTTCGTGATCTCACGGCCGAGGTCACCGATCCGGGCGCTCAGCTGCTCCGTCGAGACCACGACGGGTCCGAGCAGAGGATCGCTCTCCACCCACGCCTGCATCGATCCGTGCGCCACGGGCGCCGAGGTTACTTCGGCAGCGGCCCGTTCTCCCGGGGGACTGTGCCGGCAACTGGCGCCGAGCGGCCGGCCTTCCCCCTCGAGGGCTCTTCGAGGCGGAGGCGGCCGCCCGAGCGGCGGACGCGACGTCGCCCGTCGATCTCACAGGCCCGGACCTCCTGGCGCGCTACAGAGAGCACGC
>JAJYYT010000477.1 GCA_021800645.1 Actinomycetes bacterium | reverse complement strand
GCCGAGAAGGGCATCCAGAACCTGAAGGAGAAGGTCGACACGCTGATCGTGATCCCGAACGATCGGCTGCTCACCGTGTCGACCGAGAAGACCTCGATGGTCAACGCCTTCAAGATGGCCGACGAGGTCCTCATGCAGGGCGTGCGGGGCATCACCGACCTCATCACCGTTCCTGGCCTCATCAACACGGACTTCGCGGACGTGAGGATGATCATGCTGAACGCGGGCACCGCGATCATGGGGATCGGCAGCGCGAGCGGCGAGGGCCGCTCGGTGAACGCAGCCCGCGCGGCGATCACGAGCCCGCTGCTCGAGGCGTCGATCGAGGGGGCTCGCGGCATCCTGCTCAACATCGCCGGCGGCGGGGACCTCGGGCTCTTCGAGGTGAACGAGGCGGCCGAGATCATCCACAACGTCGCGCACCCCGACGCGAACATCATCTTCGGCGCCGTGATCGACGACAACATGGGCGACGAGGTGCGTGTCACCGTGATCGCCGCGGGGTTCGAACGCTGGGAGGAGCCGTCCCGCTCGACCGAACGTGCCGACAAGTCGCTCGGGCTCGACACCTCGGGCCCCGCGGACATCTTCGGCGAGACGCGCGACGACGGCGACATCGGGCTCGACGACGACTTCGACGTGCCGTCGTTCCTGCGCTGAGCGACTTGCCGGCCGCGGGCGTCGGCGGCGTCGGGCGCGCCCTGGACGTGGCCGCGGCGCTCGAGCGGCTTCGCGGGCGCATCGTGGACGCGGGCGGGGACGCAGCCCGCGTTCGGGTCGTGGCGGTGACGAAGGGGTTCGGCACCGACGCCGTCCTCGCCGCGCTCGCTGCGGGGATCCCGGACGTGGGAGAGAACTACGCGCAGGAGCTGCTCTCGAAGGACTCCGCGCTGCGAGACCTCTCCGCGGAGCCCGGCGTGCGCTGGCACTTCCTGGGCGCGGTGCAGCGGAACAAGGTGGCCAGGCTCGCGCCGATCGTCTCGTGCTGGCAGTGCCTGGCGAGGGAGGTGGAAGGAGAGGCGATCGCCCGGCGGCGTCCCGGCGCCGTCGTGCTGGTCGAAGTGGACACGACGGAGGTGCCGGGACGCAACGGCTGCCCCCCGGGGGCCGTGCCGGCGCTCGTGCGCGGGCTGCGTGCTGAAGGACTGGATGTTCGGGGCCTGATGACGGTGGCGCCGCCGGACCCCGAGGGAGCACGGCGCGCGTTCAGGGCTGTGCGGGCGCTGGCCGACGACCTCGGCCTTCCCGAGCGGTCGATGGGCATGAGCGACGACCTCGAGCTCGCGGTCGCGGAGGGTTCCACGATGGTGCGCGTCGGCCGGGCACTGTTCGGCGACCGGCCGGCCCGCCGCGATATCGCGACGTGACAGACACAGACGATGTCCATCCAATCGGCCGGGGAGGCGGTACGCTACAGGGCCAGGAGGGCCCGAGGAGAGGTGCGATGCCGACCTTCTTGAAGAAGACCATGGTCTATCTCGGACTGCTCGACGACGAGTACGACGAGTACGACGACTTCGAGGACCACAGCCGGAGAAGCTTCGCGCCCGCCTCGCGCGGGGAGCTGCGGAGCGCGCAGGAGCCCACGTTCGGGGAGGAGGAGCGCACGGCGTCCGTGCCGGTCGGCCGCATCAGGACCTTCCCGCGCGACGGCGTGCCGCCGTCCTCCACGCTCGGCAACGGTGGGGCCGGGTCGCGCTCGCCGGTGATCCGGCCGATGAGTGCAGGTGAAGCGACCCGGGTGCAGGTCGTCGCGCCCACGCGCTTTGGCGACGCGAAAGAGATCGCCGACTGCCTGAAGGCAAACCGGCCGGTCATCGTGAACCTCCAAGTCGCCGAGCGCGACCTCCAGCGGCGGATGATCGACTTCTGCAGCGGCGTCACCTACGCGTTGAGCGGCGAGATGGAGAAGGTGGCCGACGAGGTGTTCCTGCTCACCCCGACCAACGTCAAGGTCACCGAAGAGGAGCGTCAGCGTCTGCAGGAGCGGGGCTACGGACGTGACTGAGCGGGTGCACGAGAACCGGTGAACGTCTTCGACATCCTCGCCTTCCTCGTGGAGGCGTACGTGGTCGTCCTGATCGCGCGTGCGCTCCTCAGCTGGCTGCCCGCGCGGCCGGGAAGCGCATTCTCTCAGCTGGTCCGCGTGCTCGACGCGGTCACCGAGCCGGTGCTGCGGCCGATCCGGCGGATCCTGCCGCCGATCCGCGCAGGGGGGATGGGCATCGACCTCTCGATCATCGTCGTGGTGATCGTCGCGGAGCTCGTCGTCATCCCGCTGCTGCGCGCCTGACCCGCACTTCCTTCGTCGCGCCCGCTGCTGCGCGCCTGACCCGCACTTCCTTCGTCGCGCCCGCTGCTGCGCGCCTGACCCGCACTTCCTTCGTGTCGCGCCCGATGCTCTGGTGCTCTGCGCGCCCCTCGCGCGTGCCGGAAGTCCGCGGCCGTCCGTGATCGTCCCAGACCATCCCAGGCTGGAAAGGACCGTGGGAGTACACTTCTCCCGCATGGACAACGCCGCCCCGACCCAATCGATCCTCGATACGTTGCGTACCGTCGAGTTCCGGCTCGGACTGAAGGGCTACAACGTCGACGAAGTCGACGAGTACCTCGAGAAGGCGGCGGTCGAGGCAGAGCAGGTGCAGGATCGCCTCCGCACCGTCAACGAACGGCTGCGTCATGCCGTCGAGCGGATAGCCCAGCTCGAGGCCGAGCTCCAGCGCTCGCCGGGCGAGCGCACTGTCGTGCTCCAGCCTCCGGCGGCTCCTGCGCCCTCCGATGCGGCCGGACCCGCAGTGG
>JAJYYT010000476.1 GCA_021800645.1 Actinomycetes bacterium | reverse complement strand
ACGACCGAGCTGCCCGCGCCGCTCGTCCCCGGCCAGGTCGCGCTCCGCTGAGCGCGCGAGCCCGCGCCGCTCGTCCCCGGCCAGGTCGCGCTCCGCTGAGCGCGCGAGCCCGCGCCGCCGAGGGCGCCATCCGATCGTAAGGAACAGCGCATACCCTAGGTCCCCATGTCGGGTTCCGCCCCCAACGAAGAGGGGCTTCGCGCCCTCGGCAGCACGATCGACGAGCACACGTCTCGGCGGCGCGCGCGTCACGCGCGCCGCGACGGCGAGCAGCCGCCGGGACGCCGCAAGCGACGCTGGGTGAAGCGCACGGCGCTCATCACCCTCGCCGTCGTCGTCGTGCTGGTCGCCGCTGGCGCCGGCTACGCGTGGTACCTGAACCACAAGATCCACCGGGTCGCCGTCGCCGGGCTGATCCCCGGCTCGACGTCCGGCAAGGACGCCAACACCGAGAACATCCTGATGGTCGGGTCGACCACCCGTTGCGGCCTGAAGAAGCAGACACCCGCCTACGGCCTGTGCACACAGGGCGTCACCGGCGTGAACGGCGACGTCATCATGATCCTGCACCTGGTCCCGGCCACCCGATCGGTCTCGATCCTCTCGTTGCCGCGCGACCTGTTCATCCCGAACGCGCGCTCGACAGGCGCCTACAAGATCGACGCCGCGCTCGCCCAGGGTCCGACCCAGCTCGTCAACGCGATCGAAGAGGACTTCGCGATCCCGATCCAGCACTACGTCGAGCTGAACTTCGACAGCTTCGCCTCGGTGGTCACACAGCTCGGCGGGGTCACAATGACATTTCCCGACGAGGTCTTCGACCGCTACTCGGGGCTGCGCGTCCTGTCGACCGGCTGCCACCACCTGAACGGGGTGCAGGCGCTGCAGGTCGTCCGTGCCCGGCACCTCCAGTACTGGGTCTCCGGCTACCCGAAGACATACCCCTACACATGGCCCCAGGAGCCCGAGAGCGACCTCGCGAGGATCACGCGGGACCACGAGTTCCTCCGCGTCCTCGCGGCCAAGATGGCCAAGCACGGGCTCGGGAACCCGCTCTCGGACATCTCCCTCGTGGACGCCCTCGCGCCGCAGCTCACGGTCGACAACGGCTTCAACGCGAGCGACATGGCCCACCTCGTGCTCACGTTCCACTCGGTGAACGTGAACGACGCACCGGAGACGACCCTTCCGGTCATGGTCGACACCTTCGGCACATACACCTACAAGGGCGGGGCATTCGGCGACGTCGAGTTCCCCTCGAACCCTGTCGACCACTCGACCGTCGACACGTTCCTCGGCCTCACGACCGGTGACAACACGATGACCGGGAAGCCGCTGCCTGCAGCAGGGACAGTGACCGTCTCGGTGCTGGACGGCACCGGCGTGCCGGGCCAGGCGACACAGACCGCGGCAGCCCTGAAGAAGCTGGGCTTCGACACGGTGGGCACGGGCAGTACCACGCCGGTCGGCCAGTACGCCGAGACCACGGTCTCCTACTCGAAGAGGACGCCCGCCGACATCGCGGCCGCGCAGCTCGTCGCCGACTCCCTCTCGGGGGCCGTCATCTTGGACTACGGCCCGACGGCCGACGGTGCGCAGGTGACCGTGACGACCGGGACGGACTTCAGCGTCGACTCGAGCCTTCCGGGCAAGTCGGCGCCGAAGCCCCCGCCGAAGGCGACCGTCCCGAAGGGGACGCCGACCACGAACGTCACATACGGCGCGACCGCGGTGGCCGCCAAGAAGGGCTCGCCGACATCGGGCTTCACCGCGGCGTTCCCGGCGATCACCCCGCTCACCTCCTACGATCCCCGGGCGTGCCCGCCGGGAGTGAAGGGGAACCCCGGCAACTGGTAGACGAGGGCCTCGGGGCACCTCGCTCGTCGGCACCTCGCGCGTCGGCAGGTCGGCACCTCGGCACCTCGCGCGTCGGCAGGTCGGCACCTCGGCAGCGCGGCAACGGCGCTCACCTCCTGGTGCCGAGCTCGGAGGGACGGGCGGCGCCCATCGGGGTCGGCCAGTCGCCGAGCGCGTCGATCTGGACGTCGGTCCCGGAGTGGGGGGCGTCGACCATCTCGCCGCCGCCGAGGTAGATGCCGACGTGGCCGGGGAGCCCGGGCGAGAGCTCGCCTGGCTCGAAGAAGACGAGGTCGCCCGGCTCGAGGTCGCTCAAGGGGACGTGGGGGAGCGCCGTCCACTGCGCTGTGGAGGTGCGGGGGATGTGGATGCCGGCTGCCGCGTACGCGGCCTGGGTGAGCCCGGAGCAGTCGAAGCCGACGCCGGGGGTCTCCGCTCCCCAGACGTAGGGGGTGCCGATCTGGTCGAGCGCGTAGCCGATCGCGACGGCCGCGGCCTCGGTGGGGGCGCCGATCAGCTGGGGTGTCCGCGTGTAGGACGCCGCGTAGGACGCAGCGTACGACGCCGCGTAGGACGCCGCGTAGGAGAGCACCTCGTGCACGTAGCGCGCTGTGTGGTTGTAGGCGTAGATCGCCCGGGGGATGGCGCTGCCGCCCCTCGCGCCGTTGGCGCAGAGGTCGCGGGCCGCGGCGTAGATCTCGTCGGTGGGATCGAGCGGGTCCGGTGGGCGTGCCCCGCCGGACGGGACCGGCAGCGCGTACTCCTCGAAGGTGGACGGCAGCATCTGGACGACGCCGACCGCCCCGTCCACCGAGGTGCGGGCGTCGCGGCCCTGGTCCGACTCCGCCTGGCCGATGCCGGCGAGCACGGTCCAGGGGAGGCCTGGGCAGGTGGCCGCGGCCGCCTGGTAGAGGGCGAGGTAGGCGGCGGGGATGCCGGCCACAG
>JAJYYT010000475.1 GCA_021800645.1 Actinomycetes bacterium | reverse complement strand
TGCCGCGGCGGGGCCGCGTGTCCCGATCATCGGCCTCACCTACCCCGACGTCATCTTGGGGAGCTGGGTCTACCCGTCCGGCAGCCCGAACCAGACGCTCGCAAAGCTGTCGGTCGTCGCCTTCCGGGCGCTCGTCAACCCGACGCTGAAAGCCGCGTACGCGACCGTAGGCGGCGGGTTCGTCGACGTGACGGCGGCGACGGGTGCCTACACGCCGCTCACCGACACCGTGACGCTCGCGCCCTACGGGACCATCCCGGTCGCCGTGGCCCAGGTGTGCCAGCTGACCTACTTCTGCTCCCAGGGCAACATCCACGCCAACTCGACCGGTTACGCGCTGATCGGCCGGTTGATCGCCGACTACTACGAAATGCCTCCGACGACGTCGTTGGGCGTGCCGGCGCCGGGCTCGCAGCTCACCGGATCGGTGTGGCTCGACGCTTCGGCGTCCAGCCCGCTCGGCATCCGCTCCACCCGGTTCGTCCTCTCGGGCCCGCGGACCAGGACGCGGGTGGTGGCGACGGGGACGCCCACGGAGGTCGGCGAGCTCGCAGCCTTCGACTCGACGAGCGTGCCCAACGGCCGTTACCAGTTGCGCTCGGTGGCGACGGACGACGCCGGCGTGACGGCGGTGAGCGCGCCGGTCGACGTCGTCGTCGACAACCACCGCCTCACGACGACGGTCCTCGTGCCCGGAGCCGGGACGGCGCTGCACCAAGGATCGGTCCTCGATGCCTTCGCCGTCGGCCGGGCACCGGTCGCAGCCGTGCACTTCCAGCTCGGGATCGCGGGAGGGCGACGGTGGGTGACCGTCGGTCGTGGCCAGCTCACCATCGACGGATGGATCGCCCTCGCCCACCTCGAGGGCGTCCGCCCCGGCTCCTACGAGCTCCGCAGCGTCGCCGTCGACCGGCGGGGCGAGAAGGCGGTGAGCCGCGCCGTGCCCGTCAAGGTCCAAGGTTCCTGACGCCGTCGCTCCGGCGGTGTACCGCCGGAGCGACGGCGTTCCGAGCCCGCGAGCACTAGCTGGCTGCGCCGACCGGAGCCCGGAAGAAGGAGCGGACGGCGTCGGCGAGCTCGGCACGCACCGGTGCGCCGGACAGCACGACGTCGACCATGGTGAGCGAGGTGTGGGTATGGCCACGGGCGAGCAGATGGCGCACGTCGTTGCCGGCCGCCCTCAGCGCCTCGGCGTAGGCGATCCCCTCGTCACGAAGCGGGTCGAACTGCGGCGTCACGACGACGGCGGGCGGCAGCCCGGAGAGGTCGTCGCGCAAGAGCGGAGAGCAGCGCCGGTCGGATCGGATCGCGGGGTCGGGGGCGTAGTGGTCCCAGAACCAGCGCATCAGCGACGCCGTCAGGACGTAGCCCTCCGCGTAGTCGGTGTAGGAGCGCCGCTCGATGGCGCCGTCGGTGACCGGCGCGAGCAGCAGCTGCCCCGACAGCGTAGGGCCAGCTGCGTCGCGGCAGGCCTGGGCCGCGCCAGCCGCCAGGTTGGCACCGGCCGACCAGCCGGCGACGGCGAGCTGCCCGGGGACCCCGCCCAGCTCGGTGGTGTGGGCGGCGACCCACTCGAGCGCCGCGAGCGCGTCGTCGTAGGCGGCGGGGAACCGATGCTCGGGGGCGTGGCGGTAGTCGACCGAGACGACGAGCGCCCCGGACCGGGCGCACAGGTCTCGGCAGAGGGGATCGTCGGAAGTGGCGCCCCCGAGCACCCAGCCGCCGCCGTGCCAGTAGACGACCACCGGGTGCGGCCCGGTGCCGGCGGGGCGGTAGAGCCGGTAGGCGAGGGGACCGACGGGGCCGGGCAGGTGTCCGTCGACCACCTCGCCCACCTCGGGCCCGGGTGGCCGGCCGCTGTTGGCCACGTCCATGAAGGCTCGGGCGTCGGCCGGCGGCAGAGAATCGAGCGGAGGCAGCTCGAGGCTGGCCATCACGTCGAGGACCATGGCCACGTCCGGCTGCAGCTGGCGAACCAGCCCGTCGTTGCACTGCTCACCCGACGGGCCCGACAGGCGGAACCCGAGGTAGCCCTGTGCCACGACGTCGTCGCACGCGGCACGGTACGCGTCGACGCCGCCGATGTAGGGGAGCAGGAGCCGGGGCTTCCCCGGCACGTTCGCCCCCATGTACCACGAGTCGGCCGTCGGGTGCAGCGTGATCGCCGCGCAGTCGGCGACGTGCTGGTCCCAGCCGGCCTGGGCCACCGGGGTCGGCTCGATGGTCTCGTAGCCGTTCGTTCGAAGGTGCCGGATGCACGCCGCGATCCAGTCGACGTGCTGCTCGATCGAGACGGCCATGTTGGAGAGGACCGAGGGGCTTCCTGGGCCGGTCACCGTGAAGAGGTTGGGGAACCCCACCGTCGTCAGGCCCAGGTACGTGGTGGGCCCGTGGGCCCACCGCTCGGCGAGCGACACGCCGTCGCGGCCTTCGATGTCGACGGCGAGGAGGGCGCCCGTCATGGCGTCGAACCCCGTCGCGTAGACGATGGCGTCGAAGGTGAAGGACGCCTCGGATGTGTCGATGCCCTGCTCGGTCACTGTCGTGATCGGTGTGCGACGCAGGTCGACGAGCCGGACGTGAGGCAGGTTGAAGGTCGCGTAGTAGTCCGTGTCGAGGCACGGCCGCTTGGTGCCGAAGAAGTGGTTCTTCGGGCAGAGGGCCTCCGCCGTCTCCGGGTTGTCGACGATGGAGCGGAAGACCGGGTTGCGCATGGCGAGGGCTGCCACGACGGCCTGGTCGCGCGGCGTAGAGACCGAGCGCGAGTTGAAGCCGCTCGCGTCCGCGTAGTGCGTACCGGTGAG
>JAJYYT010000474.1 GCA_021800645.1 Actinomycetes bacterium | reverse complement strand
CTGCTTCGGGGTGCCGGAGGCGAGACGTGCCGGCACGACGTGCATCTCGCAGTCCAACTGCGCGCGACCGGCGCCGCCGCGCGCGCCATGCGGTCGATGGGAGGCGGTGAGCGCGCTGCGTGCGTGCTGCTCGCCCGCGAGGTGGCGTCGCTGCGTCAGCAGCTCGCATCCGCGGACGTCCCCGTAGAACGCGTCCTCGACGAGCGCGCGCTCGCGGCGTTGGTGCGCCGGTCGGTCGACGCAGAGGCGCGGGGAGGGCGTGGATGCCCCCCCTGTGGAGTCGCGTGGCCATGGCCGCTCGTCACGGAGGCCGAATGGGGGGCGCTGCGAGCCGATGGCAGTTGGCACTCGACCTACTGGATCGCCGAGTGGCCCCGAGTGGACGTCGGCCCCGAATTCCTGAGCCCCCTGCTGCTCGGCTCGGTTCGCCGCACCGTCGCCGTGGTGATGGAACCGCTCAGTCCCGCACGAGCGGTGCGACAGACGGAACGCGCACGGACTGCTGACGTCGCCGACGCAGAGCTGCGCCGCCGGGGCGGATTCCTCGCCACGGCGCGGCGGGCCCGAGAGGCCGAGGTCGCGGTCCGACGAGAAGAGGAGCTGGCGGACGGCCATGCGTCCCTCCGATTCTCAGGCTACGTCTCGGTGAGCGCGCCGTCTCGCGAACAGCTGGCTGCGGCGTGCGACTCGACCGAGCACGCGGCCTCGCAGTGCCGGCTCGAGCTACGGCGCCTCTACGGCGACCAGGAGGAAGCGTTCATGTGCACGCTCCCGCTCGCCCGCGGCCTTGGCTGAACTTCAGTCGCTACTTCAGTGGCTCGGCGTCTCCGCCGCCGGCGGGCCCGGCGGTTGGTCGTCCGTGACCGTGGGGACCTCCGTGCTCAAGCCCTGCGGCCAGTGGACGAGCGCGAAGAGCTGCCACAGCTTGACGAAGCTCTCCGACGGCACCGGCAGGGAGCTCTTCAGGCGGACGGGCCGGCCATCGGCCGCGGGAACGGTGATGTTCGCGAACCCCAAGTGTTCGTAAACATGCAGAGGGCCGGTGAGCTCGGCCGCCCGGCGGACCTCGAGCTTCGGGTCCGCCTCGCAGAAGTCGTCGACCGTCCACTCGGCGATCGAGCTCGCGAAGCGTTCCGCCTCCTTCACGAGGTCCAGGTTGGCATGCTCGATCCTGCCGGCCTTGTAGACCCAACGAGCCACGGCTGCCGGCGGCAGCACCATGTGCAACCCGAACATCGGCACGGTCGACATCGGCGCGTCGTCGGTCGGCCGGATGGCCAGCGCGTCGGCGAAGAGGTAGAGGAGCGCTGGCGCCTGCCGAGGTCCATGGAAGTGCCCAGCAGGCAGGGACAGGTGCATCCCGAGCACGTGGCCGACGAGTGCGCGCGCACCGTCGAGGCCGGTTGGGACGATCTCGAGCGCGATCGCACGCGCCGCATGCCCGAGCTCGACCGCGGCGTGCTGCTCGTCCTGCTTGCCGGCTGCAGCTTCTCGACGCAGCTCGTCGGTCATCCGCCGGCGCAGGTTGCCGGGGTCTGCGGCCGCAGCCAACGGCGATGCCGAGGCCGTGGTCTGGGCTGTGGAGACGGGGTCCTCTGCTCCTCCAGCTCGCTCCTCGTCGCTCATGACGCTCCTCCGTCGGCCCCAGGAGGCCTCGCCCCCCGGGGGGCTCGCCCGGTCCTCTGATCGTACCGATCGCCAACTCGACCTGCTTCGAGGTGGGGCCGCGACGGACGCTTCGACGAGCTCTTCGGCAACGTCGAGGTCGCTCCCGGCAGCCACGCAGAGGTGCTCTTCGGGTCCGCAGATGCAGCCCCTCTGTATCCTTCGGACGAACGTGCTTCTCGTCCACCGCTCCGAACGCGCCGACCGCCTCGCCGAGTCGCTGGGGGACCTCTTCCTCCTCGACGCGCCCGACGATCCGATGGCCAAAGAGGTCGTGGCGGTGCCGACTCGCGGCGTGGAGCGGTGGCTGACCCAGCGGCTGTCGCACCGGTTGGGGGTGACGACGGGCGCCGACGGGATCTGCGCCAACATCGAGTACCCGTTCCCGGGCTCGCTCGTCGGAGCGGCCACCTCGGTCGCATGCGGGCTGGACCCCGAGACCGACCCCTGGCCGCCGGACCGCTCGGTGTGGCCACTCCTGGAGCTGGTCGACGAGCACCTGTCGGAGGTGTGGCTCCAGCCCCTGGTCGCGCATCTGAAGGCGGGCTCCCCGAAGGGCGCAGATGCGACAGGCGGCGAGGTGCGGCGGTTCGTCACGATCCGGCACCTGGCCGACCTCTACGACCGCTACGCCGTCCATCGCCCGGACATGGTCATGCGCTGGGTCGAGGGGTTGGAGGACGACGACCACCACGACGGAGGACTGCCGGACGGGCCCGGCGAGGAGCCCGAGCGCCATTGGCAGGCCGAGCTCTGGCGGCGTCTCCGGCGCCGCATCGGGGTGCCGAGCCCCGCGGAGCGGCTCGAGACGACCGCCACGACGCTGGCAGCGCATCCGGACCTCCTCGACCTTCCGCCCCGGCTGTCGCTGTTCGGGCTCACCCGGCTGCCAGCGAGCCAACTCCGGATCTTCGGTGCCATCGGCGAGCACAGGGACGTCCATCTCTTCTTGCTGCACCCGTCCGGTCGGCTGTGGGACGCCGTGGCGACCGCCTCGCCGCAGGCCACGGGTGGCACAGGTCTCCCCCCGAAGCGCAGCGACGACCCGACGGTCGCCCTCGCCGCCAACCCGCTGCTCCGCTCGTGGGGTCGGGACGCACGGGAGATGCAGCTCGTCTTGCGGTCACAGGGCGTCACCGG
>JAJYYT010000473.1 GCA_021800645.1 Actinomycetes bacterium | reverse complement strand
TCAGCAGGTGACTTCGAAGTGGTGGCTGCGGAACTCCGCCGGAGCCTGCACCGACCGCGTGGTGTCCTCGTAGAGATCGAGGTGCTGCGTGTAGCTCGTCCACAGGGAACCGTCGGGGTCGAACGGACGGGCCAGAGAGCGAAGCGCACGCGTGCGGTCCCTCGCCACGGTCCGCACGACCGGCGTGAGGTCGGTGAGGGGGTCCACGTCGAGCGCCTCGCTCGCCGCCGCCCAGGCGTGCCTGCCGGCCTCGGTGCGCACGAGCACGGTGGATCGGTCCGGATCGCTGGCGAGGTTCCCGACGGCGAGGTCGGCGCCGAGCCCCGTGAAGTCCGCGCACTCGTCGCAGCCCTTCAGGCCTGCCGCGTGGAATTCCTTTACCGGACGGCGCACGAGCTCGGTGCTCGCCGAGCGCACGACCAGATTTCCGCCGCGCACGTCCACCCGAGCCGCTTCGGACGTCGCGACACCGGCAGCTCGAAGGGCCTCCTCGAGCATGTCGGGGTCGAAGGATCGCGTGCAGAACAGCCCGATCGCGAGCACCACGGCGCCTGCCGACGACCGCCGGTACTTCCAGGGGAATCGCTGCAGCGCACGCAGCACGCTGATCTGGCACGGCGTGCCGACGAAACCGATCCGCTCCACGCCCATCGGCAAGCGCTCGTTGAGCACCTTCAGGGGATGGGACTGGTGGTAGACACTGCCCGCAGCGGCGCGCACCTCGTCGGGCGAGGTCGCAAGGAACGGCTCGCCGTGGAAGGCGTCGACCCGCCTGGTCACGATCGCGCCGTCGAGGAAGCCGGTCTCGAGCAGGCGGCACAGGAGCGCCGTCACCGCGCCGCCATCCTGGACGCCCGCGGCGTTGGCCCGCCCCGCAGCCGACCAGGCCGAGTCGATGCGGCCGAGCTCGATCGACACGGGCATGCCGTTCGCCGCGGCCGACTCTTTGGCGCCGTTCGCCGTCGCGCTGCCCGCACCGGACGCGTGCAGCGCCTCGGTCCTCAGTCCGGCGAGCGGGCAGTAGTCCCAGCACGCCGAGCAGCCGGTGCACATCTTGACGAGCGTCGGCTTGCCGTCCTCGGCGACGCCGATCGAGCGCGACGGGCAGGCGGCGATGCATCCCCCGCAGCCGACGCAGCGCCCGGCGTCGATGACCGCGGCGGCGGTCTTGTGGAACCAGATCTTGTCGGGCAGCTCGGGCATGCCGCCGGCGAACGCGATCTCGTCGCGCAGGTCCGCCGCCGGATCGTCGAGTGGTGCCCGCCGCCGCGTGGGCGCTGGCACGCGGCGCGCGGCGCTGGCTCCGGGCCGGTGCCCCTGGGAGCGGGAATCTTCGACGAGGGTCATCGTGGTGGTGCTCCTGTGCTCGGGGCTCTTCTCATCGCGCCGCTCCATCCGCTGTCCGCACAGCAGGCGAGGGGCCAGCGGCCTTCGTCCCCTCCGGTCGCCGGCTGCCGGTCCTCGCGACCTCCTCGGGGTACGGCGCCGTCCCCACAGCGGTCCATGGCGCGAGGCCTTCGGAGAGCTCGTCGAGTGCCAGCTCTCCGTGGGCAACCTTGGAAAGGAGCGAGGCGATGCCGTCGAAGGCGGCGTCGGTCGGGACCTCGCCCCTCGCCCACCGGGCGAGGTGCGCTCGGCCGGCGTCTCCCCCGAGCGCCACGTCGAACCCGTCGTAGTAGTCCTCCCCGTCCTTGCCCATCGTGGCGCGGATCCCGATGTGCGCGGTCGGGATCTGCGCGCACGACGCCTTGCAGCCCGACATGTGGATCCGCAGGCCTCGCAGCCGGTCCCAGCCCTCGCGGGGGACTGCGCCACGCAGGTGGTCGACGAGCTTCTGGCCGTAGGGCTTCATCGCCAGGATCGCGAATTTGCAGAATGGTGCGCTCGTGCAGGCCACCACGCCCCGCTCGAAAGGGTCGGGCTCGGGCTTCAGGCGCTCGAGCAACGGCTCGGCGAGCAGCGCGTCGACGCTGGCGACCCCCGTCAGGATCACGTTCTGGCGCTGAGTGAGGCGCACTCCCCCGTCGCCGTGCACGCGGGCGCAGCGCGCCAGCTCGAAGAGCTCGTCGGCCGAGAGCCGTCCCAAGGGGACGCAGAGGCCCACATAGCTCGTGCCCTTCGCGTCCTGGTGCACCCCGATGTGGTCCTCGGCACGCCAGGTCGTGAGATCCTCTCCGGCCGACGGGGCGGAGAAGCCCAGCCGGCCGCGGATCTCCATGGCGACGCGCTCGGGACCGAGCTGGTGGACCAGGGCACGGAACCGGTTCAGGCTCGGGTTCGCATAGTCGCCGTGGAGGGCGTACACCTCGAGGGCCGCCCGCACCACCGCAGGTGCCTGGTCGGGCTCGACGAACAGGTCGAGCGCGGTCGCAAGCCTCGGGTAGTCCGAGAGCCCGCCGCCTGCGTGGACGTTGAACCCGAGCGTCCCGCCTCTACGCGCAGGGGTGAACGCGACGCAATGGATTCTGGCAACGACGCAATCCGTCGAGCACGCGCTCAGCGCGACCTTCAACTTGCGAGGAAGGAACGCGGTCAACCGGGGCTCATCCCGGGCGATGGCGTCGACGGCGTCCACGATGGGTCCGACCTCGAAGGCCGCCTGCGGGTCCACCCCGTCGACGGGGCAGGCCGTGACGTTGCGCATCGTGTTGCCGCACGCCTGGAGGGACCCGAGCCCCACCTCTGCGTACCGCCGCCAGATCTCGGGGAGCTGCTCGAAGCGGATCCAGTGGACCTGGACGTCCTGGCGCGTCGTCACCTCGCAGAAGTGGTCCGGCTCGCCATCGAACCCTTCGGCGTGGGCCG
>JAJYYT010000472.1 GCA_021800645.1 Actinomycetes bacterium | reverse complement strand
GGTCGAGGACGCGGTGAAGTTCCACCGTAGGTACTACGCGCCGCGCAACGCCGTGCTCACCGTCGCCGGGTACTGCGAGCCCGACGACGTCTTCGTACTCGCCGAGCGGTACTTCGGCGGGATCCCCTCGGCGGCGGCGCCACCACACGGGCCGTGGCCCGAACCGCCGCTGCCGTCCGCCCGCCGGCGGGTGATCGACGATCCGCTCGCGCCCCAGCCCGCCTTCGTCATCGGGCTCCGGACGCCCGACCCCGTGAACCACCTCGACCAGCACCTTGCCTATGCGGTTGCCGCCAGCGTGCTCGGTGACGGGGAGGCGTCGCGGCTTCGCTCACGCCTCATGCACCGCGAGCAGCTCGTGACCGACGTGGGCTGCATGATCGGCCAGTTCGGCGGAGACAACATGCTCATGCGGGACCCGGCCCTCTTCCAGGTGGTCGTCAACCATCCTGGCCGGGCGACCACCGACGAGATCGTCTCGGTGATCGGCGAAGAGCTGTCCCGGCTGGCCGAGACCGGTCCGACGGAGGACGAGTTGGGGCGGGTGGAGGCGAGTTTCGCCGGGGCATACTGGAAAGGGGTGGACTCCGTCATGGAGCGCTCGGTCGCTTTCGCATCCCTCGAGGCCGTCCACGGCAGGGCCGAGCTCTTGAGCGAGCTGCCCGATCTGCTGGCACGGGTGGAGCCGTCGTCCGTCCAGGCCGCAGCCGCCGATCTCGCTTCGCAGAGCGCGGCAGTCGTCGAGGTGGTTCCCGCCGGAGGGCAGCCCTGATGGCGGCGCGACCGAAGCTCGTCGAGGACAAGCCGGCGATCGGCTCACTCCGCCTGCCGCGCAAGGCGAACATCGTCGAGAAGGAGCTTCCCGGCAAGCTCAGCGCCATCGCCTTGCGGCACACCGGCGTGCCGCTCGTCGAGATCCGACTCTCCTTCCCGCTCGAGGCGGGCGAGATCACGCACTCGGCGCCGTCGCTCGTGCTCACCGACGCCCTCTTCGCCGGCACCGAGCAGCACGACCGCGAGTCGTTGGCAGAGGCGGTCGAACGGCTCGGCGGCGGGTTCGGCGCCTCGGTCTCCGGTGACCGCGTCGATCTGCATGCGTTTGCCCTTGCCGCGCAGCTGCCGGAGATCTTCGCCCTCGTGGCCGAGGTGCTCACCTCGGCCACCTACCCGGCGGGCGAGGTGAGGGCCGAGCGCGACCGCAAGGCGGACGAGGTGCTCATAGCGCTCAGCCGCCCGGAGGTGCTCGCCGAGGAGCTCCTGTCGAAGCGCATGTTCGGCCGCCATCCCTACGGCTCCGCCATGCCTCGACCGAGCGCCCTCCGCCGCGTCGGCGCGGAGGCGCTGCGCGGACTGCACAGGACCCTCCTCCATCCGGCATCAGCCAAGCTCGTCGTCGTCGGGGACGTGCCTGCACGAAGAGCTCTCGATATCGCCACCGACGAGCTCGGCCCCTGGCTCGAGTCTGGCTCTGGAGCAGTCGCGGCGCTTGAGGAGGCTCCTCCGGTCCGCCCAGGCGGGGTAGCGCTCCTCGATCGGACGCCGAGCGTGCAGAGCGTGATCCGCATAGGGGGGTCGGCGCCGAGGCGCGAGGCGGAGGAGTGGCCGGCTCTCGTGCTGGCGAACGACATCCTCGGCGGCATGTTCACGTCCCGGCTCGTCGAGAACCTGCGGGAGAGGAACGGCTACACCTACTCGCCCCGCAGCCGCGTGGTCCACGGGCGCGCGGCCTCGACCTTCCGCTTCGGAGCCGAGGTGTCGACCGAGGTCACGGCGGCCGCGCTGGTCGAGACTCGCTACGAGCTCGGCCGGCTCGTGACGAAGGGGATCACTGACGAGGAGCTCGAAGCGGCACGGAGCCACTCCATCGGGTCCTTTCTGTTCCAGACGGCGACGCAGTCAGGTCTCGCTTCGACTCTCGCGGCGCTCGGGAGCACAGGGAGCCGTCCCGGGTACATCGCCGCCTTCCCTTCGAGGCTTGCGCGCTGCACGAGGGCGGAGGTCGAAGAGGCGGCCCGGCGGTGGCTGTCGCCTGCCGCGATGGCGACCGTCGTCGTGGGCGACGCCCGCAGTGTCGCCGGGCCGCTCTCGTCGCTCGACGTGGTCACGGCAGCTTGACGAAGGAGGAGGAGGAGGAGACATGGCACCGCACGAGCGGCTCTCGGCAGAGGAGATAGTCGACTGGTCGAAGCGCTACACGCTGTACGACTGGGCCGCGCAGGCGAAGGTGTCGCCCATGCCGGTCGCGTCGGGCAAGGGCGTCTACTTCTACGACCCGGACGGGAAGCGCTACCTCGACTTCAACTCGCAACTGATGAGCGTCAACGCCGGCCACGGCGACGGTCGCATCGCCGACGCGATCGCAGCACAGGCTCGCGAGGTCGCCTACGTCAACTCGGCCGGCATGGCCACAGAGGTTCGGGCCCGCCTCGGGCGCAAGCTTGCCCAGCTGTTCCCGGGCGACATCGAGAAGACCTTCTTCACCCTTGGCGGAGCCGAGGCGAACGAGAACGCCGTCCGGATAGCCCGGGCCGTGACGGGGCGGCACAAGATCCTCGCCAGGTATCGCTCCTATCACGGCGCCACCTCCGGCGCGATCACCCTCACGGGGGATCCGCGTCGCTGGCCGAACGAGCCAGGCATCCCCGGCGTCGTCCACGTGCTCGACTTCTACCACGGCACGACCCGCCCACCCGACTCGGCGGAGGAGTCTCTCCGCATGCTGGAGGAGACGATCGAGCTCGAGGGTGCCGCCACGATCGCCGCATTCATCCTCGAGCCGGTCACGGGCACGAACGGAATCCTCATC
>JAJYYT010000471.1 GCA_021800645.1 Actinomycetes bacterium | reverse complement strand
AGTAGAGGTTCTCCCACACGGTGAGCTGGCGGTCGAGCGTGTTCTGCTGCGAGACAATCCCGCTCAGCTGCTTGGCGAGCGCCGGGTGCTTGGCCACGTCCACTCCCCCGACCGCCGCACGCCCTGACGTCGGCACGACCCTGGTGGTGAGGATGCCCGCCGTCGTGGTCTTGCCGGCTCCGTTCGGGCCGAGAAGGCCGAAGATCTCACCGGCCTGCACGTCGAGGTCGAGATGGTCGACCGCGGCGAAGTCGGCGCGTGGGTAGACCTTGGTCAGCTCCTCGGTGTGGATGATCCCCGCGGTCGACGCCGCAGCAAGCACGCCGATCGACCTCGTCGCGACCGCCATCCCGGCGATGCTAGCCAGGACGCCTCCCCCAACAGCCTGCAGGTGACCTCCCCGGGTGCGACGCGTGCCCGGACACGTCGGAGAACCCGTCACTTATACGATTGAAGACGTGCAGGTGAGCGCCGATCCCGAGTTGTGTGCGTACGTGGCGGCGCGCGGCGGGACCCTGTGGGTCCGCGCGACACGGCACCGTTGCTGTCAGGGCGGGCTCACGCTCCTCAGCGCGTCCACCGATCGACCCGGCGACGCCGCGCGCTACGTCACCGTGGACGCCGACCTCCCGATCACCGTGCGCTTCGACCCCGCGCACGGCCGCCCGGACGAACTGGTGCTCGAGCTCCGTGGGCTCGTCCGCAAGCGCCCGGCGGCGTTCTGGGACGGCTGTGCGTTCAAGATCTGATCGACGCAGCCGACGCCGCGCCTCGGAGCACGCTCTTGGGAGGGCGCGGGCCTGCCGTACGCTGAAGTGGTGCACCTCGACGTCGATCGCATCCTGGCCGAGCGCGAGGAGCGGCTCGAGTCCGAGCTTGCGGAGCTGACCTCGTCAGTCGCGGACGCTGGCTCGATCTCCTTCGGCAAACGTGTCGGCGAGGGAACCTCGATGGCGGTCGAGCGCCTTGCGGCGGTGTCGACCCACGAGCAGCTTCTCTCGATGCTCCAGGACGTGCGGCGAGCCCGTCACCGCCTGGCCGAGGGTGGCTACGGTCTGTGCGAGCTGTGCGGCGGGCCGATCCCGCAAGAGCGTCTCGAGGCCCTGCCGTGGGCGGTCCGCTGCGCCCAACATCCCGCGGGCCACGGACCACGTGTCGGAATCGCACGGTAGCGGCGAGGACGCGCGCCGAGCGCATGGATGAGCGTGCGTTGGGATCGGGGCTCGCGCACCTGGACGGGTATCCCTTCGAGGTCCGCCACAGCGATGGCTCGGTGGTGCGGGCACGCGCCGCTGCCGGCATCGCGGCTGATGCCTACCGATATCTGAGCGGTCTCTTCGGAGTCGAGGCGGACATCGCCCTCATCGTGGTCGACGAACGCGACTGGCACAGCCGCCAGCCCTACGGGCTGCCGTTCTTCAACGATGACGCCGGCCAGATCCGGCCCGGCATCGTGGTGATGCCGGCAGGAAGCGGACACCTCTGGAACGGGATCGGAGAGGACATACGAGAGGCGTCGCCGCGCGGCTACGCCGAATTGCTGACGACGTACCCCGACGGCGCAGGCGGGCTCGATCTCCAGCCGTTCTTCGACCTCATCACGATCCACGAGCTCGGGCACGCCTTCGAGGTGCTGGGGGATCTCCGTCTGCCAACCTTCTGGCTCGGCGAGCTCTTTGCCGACCTCGTCCTGCACGCGTTCGTCGCGACGAGCCGTCCGCAGAGCCTGCACACGCTCGAAGTGCTGCCGACCGTGGGAGCAGGAAGTCGGCGCCTCGCCGCTCGGATGCGCGCCGAGGGCTGCAGCACGCTCGACGAGCTCGAGGCCCACTACGCCGGCGGTGAGCACCCGATGAGCCCGCTGAACTACGTCTGGTACCAGTACCGGTGGCTGCGGCTCGCGGCACGGACGTTCGAGGCCGACGGCGAGGGCGTGCTGGTCCGCTTCTGGGAGTGCTTCCACGCAATCGATCACGCCAGCTCCGGGCAGGTGACGGCGGCGTCACTGGCCCCGCTCCTCAGCGCCGAGGTGAGCCGGACCCTCGGGCGAGCGGTCCGACGTTGGCGGTAAAGGCGGGACCGGGGTTCCCACGCGCGCACCGTCACTTGCCACTCCTGCCGCCGGCAGCAACTATTGCGGTCCAATCCTCGAGTCGAGGACCGATCGCCCGCCGCGGAGCTGACGGAGGAGCATTCGATGCCAAGAAGGAGCTGGACGCTTCGGGCAGCGGTGCTCGTCTCCGCCATGGCTGGAGGGCTGCTCGCAGGGACGGGCCTCCAAGCACCGGCGTCGGCGGCACAGACCCTGGCCCCGCAGACCCTGGTCCCGCAGACCCTGACGACATGCACGTTCTCCGCGTTGCAAACCGCAGTGGACCGAGCCGCAACAGCTCAAGGGGCCGCCATCGACTACGGGAAGGCGTGCACGGTCACCTTCCCGTCGCAGATCACAATCCCCTCCGGGCAGAGCGTCGACATCGACGCGAACGGCTACGCGGTCGTCTTCGACGGCGCCAAGAGGACGCGCTTTTTCCAGGTGAACGGCGGCGCGCTCACCCTCACCGGGATCGAGCTGCGGACAGGTCACGTGGCGGGAGCAGACGCCACCACGGGATCGAGCGGCACAGGGGGCGTCCAGGGCACGGACGGCACAGCTGGATCTGTCGCAGGCGCCAACGGGGGTGACGCGGGCGCGGGCGGCACGGGCGTCGCAGGGGGCGCAGGGGGCAACGCGACACTCGCGGCAGGCGGAGCGCTGTACGTCGAGCCGGGCAGCACGCTGACGCTCGGCACAGACCGCCTGCTGTTCGACTCG
>JAJYYT010000470.1 GCA_021800645.1 Actinomycetes bacterium | reverse complement strand
CTCTTCCCGGCCTAGGCGCCGAAACTCCCCGGCGTCGAAGCGTCGTTCGATCTCGCCCTCCGCGAGCGAGGAGAGAGCGCGCGACTTGGCGCGGCTGAGCCCGAGGCTCCGTAGACCGGTCGGTCCGAGCCGCCGGATCTCGCGAGGCGGAGGGGCACGGGAGAGGCGGAGATCGCCGACCCTCACGTAGGCGTTCGTTGCCCGGAGGACGCGCTGCCACAACGTGTCGGCGGCCCGTACCGACAGCTGCTGTCCGACGATCGCGTGGGCCAACGACTCGTACAACGACGGATCCCGGGGCAGCCGCAACCCGCGGAACGATCGCTCGGATCCCCGAAGCACCGCCTCGTGGCGGACCAGTCGATAGAAGGCGGAGAGGTCGTGATCGAGGCTGAACATCTCTCGGACCGCGGAACGCGACGCGCTCGAGCTGGCGCCCCGGGCCTCGATGTGCCATCGTCGGCCGTGGACCGAGACGCCGACCACCCACGGCCGATCCGCCGTGCCCCACACGCGCCAGAGCGTTCGTCCGTCTGACGACCAGCCGATCGAACGCGTGGAGTACTCGAGCTCGTCCCCGGCCCGGGGAAGTCGGACCAACGGGGGAGGTCGCACGCACGTGCGGGTGCGGTCGTCGACGCTCCCACCGCGCCCCACATGCGCCCCTACGGCCGGGATGGGCGATAACGGTGTTCCGGGCCCTACGGAGTTTCTCATGTTTGTGAACGAAATGCTGTATAAATTGGGGGGACGTAGCCGAGTCGATGACCGCCGAAGAAGGTCGGGCGACCCACGGTTTCGCCGGGGCGAAGCACGCGATTCTCCTTCATCTGAAACAGCACGGATCGACGAGCCTTGCCGATATCGCGCGCGCGGCCGGGGTCAGCAAGACAGCCGCGCTCACCCACCTCGAACGGCTCGAATCCCAAGGATGGGTGGAGCGTTCGTTCCAGCGGGGCGCGGTCGGCCGACCCCCGGTGTGCTTCCGACTCTCGCCTCGGTCGACCCAACTCTTCCCCCAGGGCTATTCCGAGGTCTCCCGGGCCGCACTTGGCTTCATCGAGCGGCGCCTCGGTCGGCCCGCCGTTCTCGAGCTCCTCCAAGAGCGCGCGCACGATCTCGCCGATCGGAACCGGAGCCGAATCGGAGCCGAGCGATTGTCCGAGCGCGTCGATCGTCTCGCGACGATTCGCTCCGAGGGAGGATACATGGCCGAGGTCGGGGTGCGCCGCCGGGGAGCGGTCGAGCTCCGGGAGCACAACTGCCCTATCCTCGCGCTCGTGGGAGAGGACCCCGAGGCGTGCGACATCGAGCGCCGTATGTTCGAGAGTCTCCTGCGGGCTCGGGTGGGCGTGAGCCACCGGGTTGTCGCCGGGGACCCGGTCTGTCGCTTCTGGATCCGGGAGCGGGAGGGCCGATGGTGACCTCGCGTCGCGCGCTCGTTACCGGGGCGAGCCGAGGCTTGGGAGCGACGATCGCCCGGTTTTTGGCCGGCGAGGGATACGAGATCCTGATCACGGCCCGCGGCGAGGCGGAACTCACGGCAGCGGCCGATGCGCTCCGGCGGCTGGACGCCCGCGTCGTCGCCCTGGCCGGAGATGTGACCGATCCCGCTCACCGGGATCGGCTCTCCCGGGCGGTGGCCGGATGGGGCGGCCTCGACCTGCTCGTGAACAACGCGAGCGAGCTCGGCCCGTCGCCGTTGCCGGCGCTGGCCGACTACCCGCTCGCGGAGCTGCGCCGAGTGCTCGAGACGAACGTCGTCGCGCCGCTCGCACTGGTCCAGGCACTCCGGGGCGCGCTCGCGCGCGCTCGTGGGTGGGTCGTGAACGTTTCGAGCGACGCCGCGCGCGGCGGCTATCCCGGCTGGGGCGGATACGGAGCGAGCAAGGCCGCGCTCGATCTGGTGAGCCTCACCCTTGCGAACGAGCTCGCGGACGAGGGAATCTGCGTCGTGAGCGTCGATCCGGGGGACCTGAGGACGGCGATGCACCAGGCGGCATTCCCGGGCGAAGACATCTCGGACCGTCCGCTGCCGGAGGTGACGGTGCCGTTCTGGGCCTGGCTGTTCCACCAGGAGCCGACGGCTGTGAGGGGACAGCGGCTCCAAGCGCAGGCCGAGCTCTGGGGCGTCCGGGGATGAAGCGCGAGGAACTCCTCTTCGACCGCCCGAGCGCGCTCGACGCTACCCGCCCGCCCGAGGATCGCGGACTCGCGCGCGACGAGGTCGCGATGCTCGTCAGCGACGCGCGCGGGGATCGCGACGCCCGGTTCCGGGACCTGCCGTCGCTCCTCGCGGCGGGCGATCTCCTGGTCGTCAACGCGAGCGCAACGGTTCCCGCGTCGCTGCCGGCCCACGGCGAGGCCGGTCCGTTCCGCGTCCACCTATCGACCCGGTACTCGAAGCGGCTCTGGCTCGCCGAGCCCCGGTGGTCGGATGCCCGCCCGGGTCCGCTCCCCCTCGCCGCCGGCGCTACGTTCGACCTGGCCGGGGTTCCGACGAGGGTCGTCGCCGAGTACCCGGGGATCCCGCGCCTTTGGTTCCTCGCACCGAGCCGACCCAGCGAGCGGGCGATGGCGGCGACGGGCCGCCCAATCCGATACGGCTACCTCGACCGCGATTATCCGCTCGAACGCTACCAGACCGTCTTCGCCCAAGTCCCGGGGAGCGCGGAGATGCCGAGCGCCGGGCGCCCGTTCAGCGCGACGGTCCTCGATGCGCTCGCCGCCCGGGGGGTCCATTGGGCGCCGA
This sequence comes from Actinomycetes bacterium, assembly GCA_021800645.1. The sequence goes on along the minus strand of JAJYYT010000470.1, from coordinate 64 downwards.
TCGTTCTGCACACGGGCGTCTCGAGCCTCGAGCTCACGACCCCGACGGTCGAGGAGGCCGTGCT
>JAJYYT010000469.1 GCA_021800645.1 Actinomycetes bacterium | reverse complement strand
TCCTGCTTCATCGGCTGGGCGGGCATGAACATCGCCCTCATCGCAGGCTCGTGGTATTGGCTCGAGACGCTGCTTGCGCGCGCGACCCGCTTGAAGCGCGCCCTCGCCCAAGACGGAGGCAGCGCGGTCTCGAACCTGCCGGCCGCACGGCTGTTCCGTGCGAACATCGACAGCTGCGCGTATTTCTGGGGATTCGTCGGCCTGGTCAGCGGCTTCTTCTGGCTACTGTTCTACATCATCTGAGCTGCCGGGCCTTCGGTGCTGAGCGCCGGCGGCCCGATCTGCAGGAGGCGAAAGGCAAGGTGCACACGGCGTTGGACCCCTATATCGGGCCACAGGTCCTCACGTTCGCGATTCCGCTCGGCACGCTCGCTCTCGTCTGCCTGTGGGGCTTCTTCCAGCGCAAGCCCACGCGCTAGGTGGCCGGTGTCTTTCGCGAGCCTGAGTGCTCGCGATCTGGAGCCCGATGAGCGAGAATTACACGTCCGTAGTTCTCGACCGGGGAGCATCGATGCTCGGGCTGGCTGACAATCAAGGCAACCTCCTCGACGACGTCGAGCGGTTCTTGGACGAGACGCTCGACGAGCGCTCGATCTACGCCTTCTTCCACCGCGAACGCGACGCGCTCTTCCCCGACTCGGACTTCGTCGACCTGTTCGACGAGAAGGGACGACGGTCGGTGCCGCCCTCGGTCGTCGCGGTGGTGATGGCGCTGCAGCGCCTCGAAGGGCTGTCGGATCGCGAGGCGGTGGAGCGCTACACCTTCGACAACCGCTGGCGCTACGCGGCCGGCGTCGGCGGCTACGACACCGCAGGTTGGACGAGCTTTGCCCACACCGTGCTCGTCGACATGCGCGAGCGCCTGCGCCACTCGACACGTCCGAACCGGATCTTCGCGGTCGCCCTCGCCGCCGCCCGCCAGGCCGGGGTGATCGGCAAGCGCCGAGTGCTCGACTCGACCCCGCTTTATGACGCGGTGGCGACGATGGACACGATCACGCTCATCGCCTCGGCGATCCGGGGGCTGTTGAAGGTGGCCGACCCCGAGCTCGCCGCCGAGCTGCGAGGCGTTCTCGGGAGCGGTGAGGACTACGCGAGCTCGGCCAAGCCCCAGATCGACTGGGAAGACGACGCGGCGCGCACCGAGCTCGTCGACTCCCGCGCGAAGGACGGCTTCGCGATGGTGATGGCGCTGTCCGGCCGCGAACTCCCCCCGCCGGTCTTCGGGGCGGCCTGCCTGCTCTTGACCGTGCTCGGCCAGGACCTCGAAGAGCGCGAGGACGGCGTCTTCGCGATCGCGCACCGCGTCGCGAAGGACCGGGTGATCTCGACCGTCGACCCCGAGACCCGCCACGGCCACAAGACCTCGGCGCACGGCTTCGACGGCTACAAGGGCCACGTGGCGATCGACCCGGACTCCGAGCTCGTCACCGCGACGACGGTGAGCCCGGGCAACGCCGGGGACGCCGCCGCGGCCGAAGAGCTGCTCGCCGACCTGCTCGAGAACGACGAGGGAGCCGAAGCGCTCACCGAGGCGACAGACGAGCGCCCCGTCGCCTACGGCGACAACGCCTATGGCACCGGCGAGCTGCACTCCCTGCTCGAAGAGCACGGCATCGAGGATCGCCTGAAGACCCAGTCGCCCTCCGCAGCGGCCGGCAGGTTCTCCAAGGACCGCTTCCAGGTCGACCTCGACGCCGACACCGTGACCTGCCCCGCCGACGTCACGGTCACGATCCGCCGTCACAAGGACGGTTCCGGCACGGCCGCCTTCAAGGACGCCTGTGCGACCTGCCCGCTTCGGGAGCAGTGCACGGCCTCTCCTTCGGGTCGCGTCATCAAGGTCAACCGCAACGAGGCGGCGCTCGCCGCCGCCCGAAAGCGACAGGGCGATCCCGCCTGGCGCGACGACTACCGCCGGACGCGCCCGAAGGTCGAGCGCAAGCTCGCCCACCTCATGCGACGTCGTCACGGGGGACGTCGGGCGCGCGTCCGCGCCAGGGTGCGCGTCGATGCCGACTTCGCCCTGCTCGCCGCGGCCCACAACCTGGCACGCCTCGCCCTTCTCGGGCTGCGTTCCACCCCAACCGGCTGGTCGGTGGCGTGAGACGCGTCGTTCCGGGCGCTGCTCGGGGACAGAGACCTGTGCTTGTCGCCGAACCGGAGCCTTCAGCAGCTCTCGGCTTGCCCCGGCGACCCAAGGGAACAACCGGGAGGGATCGATGACGCTGTCCACACTGGCCGTGCCAAGCACGCGCATCACACCAGCCACCTAGAGGCCGCCCCTTGACATGGCCATCTTGCTCCTCGTCAAGCTGCTCGACCACAAGCGAGTCCGGAAGTGCTGACGACAAGCGAAGCTCGTCCACAGTCACGCTATGTTCGCGGCGTTCCAGGGCTCCGTTCGGTCCCGACGGCCCAGATGCATCTCCGGGACCTGAGCGCAGGCCTTCCCCTTCGGCCTGGGCGCCGCCTGGTGCCGACAGGCGAGGCGAGCGTGTGACTCTTGGAAGCGCAACTCCTGGCGCGAACTACGTCGCGGCCCTCCTGCGCCGGCCTTTTGGTCGCCGCGCCTCAGACCACCGGGACGTGACGACGAGGGTGGCTGTCGAGGTGTTTCCTTCGGCGGACGCGCTGCCGACGCGCACCATGTTCTCACCGCTTGAAAACAAGGCCACCGCGGTGTTCAGCGGCGAGAACGAGGCGGCCTGGGTGCTCGAGCTCGTTCTTTCAGCGCCCGGGCAGGGAAGCGGCGGCGGCAGCGCGACAGCGACCTCAGCGAAGGGCCGAGGCCACTCGTACTCTTCCCAGCCGGGAGGCGGCGC
>JAJYYT010000468.1 GCA_021800645.1 Actinomycetes bacterium | reverse complement strand
GAGATAGACGTCCTTCAACGGCAGTGCGTGGCGGTTGTCCCGGTCGAGCTTGCCGCGGCCTTTGGTCACCCCCACCCAGGTCCAGTTCGCCGCCTTGTAGGAGGTGCCCGAGAAGCGCCCACGCTCGACGAAGGTCTCGAGGAGGACGGGCGCGTAGCCATAGGCGTGCTCCCAGTCGCCCGGGAGGCGACGAGCGGCCCGGGCGAGCACGAAGGAGGCAAGGTTCTTCACCCGGAGCTCGGGAACGATGAGGAAGCGGGCGTTTCCGACCACGAGGTGCAGGCGGGCCTTTCTGGTCTCTCTGTCCCAGCCGATGTGGTCGTCACGCGGGGCACAAGCCCACGCCGAGGCGGCAAAGCCGAGCGCCCCGATCGCTTCTGTGCCCGAGACGACGAGGTAGCGCAGCTGCGCGCCGGCAAAGGGCGTGTAGCCCAGGTAGTGGTGGGAGGCGACCAGGCGTCGCCACTGCGTTCTCGAGGCCGTGCCGACGACGAGGACGAGCTCGACCGAAGAGAGCGAGGGCGCCTCGGAGCCCGACCACGAGAGCTGGTCGGGTGCTGGCTCGTGGCGGGCGATGCGGCCGTTGCCGTTGCCGTTCCTCGGCGCAGGGAGGCGGACGAGCCCGTCGGCCTCCATGCGCAGCAGCGCGACGCGCGCCGACATGTCCTTCCTTCGCCCATCGGGGCGATGCCACGACAGCTCGTCGCACAGCGCGTCGGCGATCGCCCTTCTCGTCGGGAGCTGCGCGCACAGGTGCCGGACGACGGCGAGGTCGTCGCAGGAGAAGTCGCGTCCGCAGTAGCGCATGGGGCGGCTCACGGTCCTGGTCCTTTCCACGAGGAGAGGTCCGCCCTGGTGGCCGACCAGGGGAAGAACCGCCGAAGCGCCCTGCCCCTCGGTGCCCGCCCGCCCGCCTCGGCACAGGCGGTGAGGTACGCGCAGAGGTAGGCGAGCGGGTTCAGGCCGGCTCGCTTGGCCGTGGCGGTGACCGTCCAGACCCGGGCGGCCAGCGTGGCCGCCCAGATGGCGCCGGACCCGTAGTAGTTCTTGCGCCCGACGACGGGGCCCCGGAGCGCTCGTTCCGAGACGTTGTTGTCGAGGTCCGCCTCGGGGTAGCTGGCGTGGCGGAGAAGGCCCTCCCACTCGTGCTCGAGGGTCGAGAGGACCTTGTGCGCCGCGGGGTGGAGGCTGTCGTCGGCCGCCTCCTTCTGGCGGGCCACGTCGACCGCATCGAGCGCCAGGACGAAGCGCTCGAAGGCCGCCAGATGCTCGGGGCTCCCCGGCTGGCTCGCCCGCAGCTCGTGGTGGGCCCGGTAGAGCGAAGCGAAGCGTTCCAGCCACGCGTCGCGCCAGGACGACAGCGTCTTGTGGGCGTCCGCCGCCCGCACGAAGTAGCGGCGGATGTGCGCGAAGCACCACAGCGTCTCGACGCCCTCGACGGTGGCGACCGACTGGTAGACGGTGAAGAAGTCAGCGCTGATAAGAAGCCTGCGGCCGACCTCGAGGGCGCCCGAGGCGATGTCGACGCCCAGGTGGCGCTCCAAGACCTTCGCCGAGCGGGTCGGGTCGATGTGGAACACCACCGTGTCGGGTGCGACGAAGACCCACAGCCACCAGCGGTGGTTCGCCTTGCCCTCGAGATCCTCGAAGACCCGCCACGAGGTCTCGTCGATGTGGAGGTGCGACGCCTCTCCATTGCGGTCCCGGATCGCTTGGTCCAAGGGTGCCAGAAGCTCCGAGAGCGTCCGGAGCACCCCGGTGAGCGTGCCCTTCGACAGCTCGAGCCCCTCTGCGCCCAGGGCGCTGACGATGCGCTCGAGGGGCCGGCCGAGCACATACTTCTCGTGCAGGAGCCGGGCCAAGAACCCCGCCGAGAACAGTCCCTTGGGGATCGGCTTCTCCGCGACGGGGGCCGCGACGACGCCTTTGGTCTCGCACCGACAGCTGCGCCGGTAGCGCCGGCGCCGGTGCAGGACGCGCACGACACGCACCTGCCAGTCGATCTGGGTCGAGGTCTCCTCACCGAAGGCGTCGTAGGGCTGGCCGCACTGCGGGCAGACGCGCTCGGCTTCTGGAAGGTCGTGGACGACCTCTTCGGTGTCGAGCTCCGCGTAGTCGCGTCGGCCGTGGCCTCGACTTCCGGGTCGCTGCCCGCGACGGCGTTGTTCGCCTCCCGAGGCCGCGACCGGCTCGGGAGGCACGTCATCGGCCGCAGACGTCCCCGCCTCCTCGCCGCCGGAGCCAGCCGCCGTTCGCCTCCTCTCCGACTTGGTGCCAAAGCACAGCTTGGAGAGCGTCGCGATCTTCTCGTTGGCGGCGTCGAGCTCGGCCTCGAGCTCGACGACCCGGCACTCGAGGGTGTCGGCACGCTGCTCGAGCGAGCCGGCGCTGGTTCGCCATGCCGCGTTCTCGCAGAGCAGCCGGTTCTTCTCCTCGGCGAGGTGTCTCGCCCTCGTGCGCCAGCGCCGAAGACCAGCGATCAGCTGGCCCCGATCGAGCAGGTCGTCGGACTTTGCCACCACGACAACAAGCACACACGATGGGAGAGCCTGTGTCCAGTACCCTCCGAGCCCCGTAACTGGGGCTACGGGATCACCGAACGTTTACGGCGCATCCTTTCGATTCGATCTTCCGCTCGGTCCGGCCTCGATGACGGTCCTACCCAGACGCCCCCGCGTTGACTCGCTCCCACGGATATGTAGTAGCGTAGTGGTGTCGGGAGCGTGCTCGCTCCGCCACGCCACGGACCAGGACCCGTGCAACCGAAGGAGACCATGATGGCCGTTTCCCACGCGACACCCCCGCAGGCCAGCCCACGGGCGGGTA
>JAJYYT010000467.1 GCA_021800645.1 Actinomycetes bacterium | reverse complement strand
CCCAGCTCGAGCGGGCGCTGAGCGAGTACGGTCGCCGTGGTGTTGTCCACGGCGACGAGCGCTCCCCGCCGGTGGGCTTCGACGGTCAATTGGGCCAGGTCGCACACGTCGAGCATGGGATTGCTCGGCGACTCGAGCCAGACGAGAGTCGCGCCCTCGAACAGGTCCGCGAACTTCGGATCCGAGGTTGGCGCCATTCGGACCTCGACGCCCAGCGGGGCGTAGAACTCCCGGGCGACGCGACGCGCGAGATTGTATCCATCGGAAGGCATGACCAAGACGCGGGGCCCCGGGGCGCGCAGGAGCACGTCGGCCCAGACCGCGTTCACGGCCGCCATCCCCGACGCGTAGACGAGCGCGGACCCCCCCTCGAGGTCGCCGAGCGCTTGCTCGAACCGCGTCCAGGTCGGATTGCCATTGCGGCCGTACGTGTACCGGGAACTCGACGGCTCACCTTCCAGGAAGAATTTCGAGGCGAAGGTCGGCCCGGGAAGGAACGGCTCTCCTTGAGCCGGGGCGGGAATCCCCGCCTTGATCACGCGGGTAGCGTCACGCATACGGCGAAGGGACCGTTCCGGCCATCAAACCGTCTTCGGGCACCGAACGACCGGCCCGTCCGAAGCAACCGCCGGGTCCGGCGTCGGCGAACGGACGAGGCGGGAGGGCCGGGCTAGCCCGATTGGAGCGGGAGCCCCAGGGCCTCAAGTACGTCCTCGTGAGAGCGCGCCATGTCCTCCCGCTTCAGCGTTCTCACATCGACGAGGGCGAGCTCCTTCCACGCGGGGGTCGGGGCGAGCTCGGACGCGAGCAGCGGCCCCGTGAACACGAATCCGAGGTCCCAGTGGCTTCCAAGGTTGGGAAAGCGACGCGGCGTAGCGACGTCCGAGAAGATCCGCGGCGCTTCGAGCGGCCGGTCGCGCGGCAACCCCAGCTGCTCGACCAGGATGCGGCGCGCCGCAGCTTCCGGCGCTTCGCCGAAGATGAGGTGCGAAGACGGGATCATCCATCCTTTCGAGTGGATCTCGGCGCGCTGGGCGTCGAGTGCCCCGATGTGGTCCCAGGGAGCACGGGGATCGAGATGCCCTAGGAGGATCCGGTGCGCGTTCGACGGGTCGCGCAACACCACGAACGCGGAGAGGCACATGCCTCCCTTCGGAACCTCCGTAATCGAGAGAGAGGTCCCCGCCGGAGGGGGCGCAAATCGGCAGAACGCACGATCGGTCGACATGCTCGCCCTAGACGCCCGCGAGATATCGGCCTTGCTCTCGCTCGCACCGGGGGCCATTCCATCCCCGAACGGATCGCGGGAGACGACCCGAGGGCCGAGGTGGCGGCACGGCGCCGGTCGCGTCGGGTCGGGGCGCAGGAGCCGGGCGCGCGACCGGCGCGAACCCGATGTGGCGCGGGAGTACGTTCGCCCCGAAGACGAACAGGACGACGCGCGGGCCGAACAGAGCTGGCGCAGGGAGGTCGGGGTCGAAGCGGCTCCTGCTCAAATACCGGGAGAGGAGTGCTCGCGGGCCATGAGCCCGGGACGGCCGGCGAAACGCGTGCCTCGCGCCCGGGCACGGCCCCCTTCCCGAAGGAGCCGGCGGGCCGCAACCTCTGCCAAATCACGACGGACGCCCCACCTCTCGGAGCCCCCGCACGGTCACATCGTCTGCCGTAGCTGCGGGCGGATCCACCCGCTCGAGCTCGTTCCGGCCGACTGCGACGTCCTGGTCGAGATGACCGCGCGCGGACCGACCGGCTGGGCCGTCGAACGCGTCGCCTACTCGATCGCCGCGGTGTGCCCGAAGTGCCGTCGGGCGGCTGCCGCGGCGTGAGCCGCAACCTCTCGATGGAGGGGCCATCGATGTCGGGCTTCTTCGTCAGCCCGCGCGTCGCCTTCGGCCCGGGCGCAATCGAACAGCTCGCCGGTCTCGGACCCCATCGCGTGCTGCTGCTCGTCGCCCCGAGCGTGAGCGGGCTCGACGGCGTGCGTCGGATCGAGGAGTTCGTCCGCCACCTCGAGATCGAGAGTTCGACTCGGATCCGGGCCCGCGAACCGGCGACGGTCGAGCAGGCGGAGCGGCTGGCTTCGGAGATCGGTACTTCGTTCGACACGATCGTGGCAATCGGAGGAGGGCAGACCATCGACCTGGCGAAGGCGGTACGAGCGCGCCTCACGCGACCGGACCTCTCCTTGACCGACTGGACCCCGCTCACGGACATCCCCACGAGCGGAGGGCCCCGTCTCCTAGCGCTTCCCTCCACCGCAGGGAGCGGAAGCGAGATGACCGGCACGGCGCACCTCTACGACGCGCAAGGTGGAACGATCGAGCTCTCCCACCGAACGCTCGCCCCCGACTGGGCGCTCCTAGATCCGGCGATGGCGAGCGCGGTCCCGGCCTCGCTCATGATCCCGACGGGCTTCGAGGTGATCGCCCATGCGATGGAGGCGTTGGTCTCGGAGTGGGCCAACCCGTTTACCGACGCGCTCGCCCGGGATGCCCTCGCGTCCGGCGTCGCGGGCCTGCCGAAGCTCGCGCGCCAGCCGCGGGACGCGGGCGCTCGGACGGACGTGTACTACGCGGCGGGTCGCGCCGGGCTCGCGAGCGCCAACGCCTCTCTCGGCCTCGCCCACGCGCTGGCCCGCGCCCTAGCGCCGGAATTCCCGGCGCTCGGCTACGCGCGTCTCCTCGCGATGACGCTCCCTCCGACGATCGACTACAATTTCCCGTCAGCCCGTGACCGTTACCAGAAGGTCGGCGAAGAGTTTTCGGGGGGAGGGGACGCTGCGTTCGCGCCCCTCAGCGAGCGGGTTCGCTCCTTCGCGAAGGCGGCG
>JAJYYT010000466.1 GCA_021800645.1 Actinomycetes bacterium | reverse complement strand
GCAGCCCTTCGGAGGCTTCCTCGGGCGTCGGCCCTGTCCCGAGCGCGTGCAGGATCCCCGCCGCGGTGACCGGCGTGGGGACGTCGCGGCTGACCGCGACCAGGTGCTCGGAGCCGACGAGGTAGACGGTGACGTACTGACCGGAACGCGCAGGTGCAGTCGTCGGCGTGGAGCGATGGAGCAGTCCGAAGGGCACCTGCTTGGGGTTGACCACGGTGGGCGAGGCCTGGACGTCCACGCCGCACGCCGCGGCCACGAGCGCGAGCAGTGCTCCGCAGAGTGGCGCGACCAGCGTGCGCGTGCCGACGCGGCGACGCCGGGATCGGCTCGTGCCTGCTGGACCGGATGCACGGGGCCTCACACCCGCTCCACGCGGCCTCACACCCGCTCCATGGGGATGAGCACGCTGATACGGGCGCCGCCGGCGGGGCTGTCGCCGATCCGCACGGTGCCCTCGTGCGCTCGAACGTGCTCGGCGACGAGCGCGAGGCCGAGGCCGGAGCCGGCGGTGTCGCCCCTCCGGCCCGACGCGGCCCCGCGGTAGAACCGCTCGAACACATGCGGACGCTCGTGCGGCGGGATGCCCGGGCCCGCGTCGTCGACCGAGATGCTGGCCCAGCTGCCGTCGGTGGCGACGTCGACGCCGACGGCTCCACCGGCGTGCGTTTGGGCGTTCGTGAGCAGGTTCAAGAGCACCTGCTGCAGGCGGCGCTTGTCACCTCGCACGAGCGTGTCGCGTGCCGCTGCCGGGATGCTGACCGGGATCGCAGGGTCGTAGCCGGCCACCGTCCGCTGCACGAGCTCGGCGAGGGGCACGTCGGTGAAATGGAGCACGTCTGCCCCCGCGTCCATGCTCGCGATCTCGAGCAGCTCCTCGACCATCGTCGAGAAGCGGTCGACTTCCACGTGCAGCATCTCGACGGCCTTGGCGCCGCTCGCGGGCAGCTGCGGCTTGTACGAGTCGAGCAGCTCGACCGAGGCTCCGATCGTGGTGAGCGGCGAGCGGAGCTCGTGCGCGACGTCCGAGGCGAAGCGGGCGTCGCGTTCGATGCGCCCCTGGAGAGCCGTCACCATCTCGTTGAACGACGCCACCAGCGGTTGAAGGTCCGGATCGTCGGGCAGTCGCCGTTCGAGAGTGCCGTGAGCGATCTCGCTCGCGGCGCTGACCACCTCGTTGAGCGGCTTGACGAGCCTTCGGCTCGCCCACCACCCCGCGAGCGCGCCGCCAACCGTGGTCGCCAGCGCCAGGGTGGTGAGCACGGTCCCGAGGACCTCGAGCGTCGATGCGAGCTCTGTGAGGGAGTGCTCCTCGAAGTACGCGACGCCGATCGATGGCATGGGCACGCCGACGACAAGCGTGGGCACCCCGTCCAGCAGGACGCGTTGGTCGGCGACGTTCCCGTCCACGACCGACCGGACGAGTTCGGCCGGGACCGCGGTGCCGCTCATGGCCGCGGAGCTCGAGTACCAGTGTCCATTTCGGTAGACGAGGGATCGGACGCCGCTCGCCGTCGTGACGCTGGAGAGGGCCGAAGCGATGTTCGCCGGCGGGACGCCGAGCTCGACCTTCACGAGGTGCGCGTTGACGAACGTCTCGTGGAGGAGGCTCGCCGTGCGCTGGGAGAGGAGCTCTCGGCGGACGAAATAGAAGGTGGAGACCGCGAGGACTGCCGATACCAGTGCCGCACCGAGGGAGAAGGTGGCGATGACCCGCGCTTGGAGGCCGAACCGCCTCCGGCGGCCGCCGGCGGTCATGGCACGAGCTTGTAGCCGAGCCCGCGGACGGTGACAATGAGCTCGGGATTCGACGGGTCGCGCTCGATCTTCGTTCGCAGTCCGCTGATGTGGTAGTCGACGAGCCGGTCGTCGCCGAAGAAGTCGTACCCCCACACCCGCTCCAGGAGCTGAGCTCGGGAGACGACCCAACCCGGCGTGTCGGCAAGCTCGCACAACACGCGGAATTGGGTGAGCGTGAGCGGCACCTCCTTGCCGGCCTTGCACACGACGCCGGCTTCTCTCTGAAGCTCGACGTCTCCGAAGCGCTCGACGGCGGTGTTGGGCGGCGCTGAAGCCGCGCTCCTGCGGAGGAGCGCCCGGATCCGGGCGGAGAGCTCCTTGGCGACGACGGGCTTCACGATGTAATCGTCCGCGCCTGCTTCGAGCCCGGCGACGACGTCGTGGGTGTCGCCGCTGGCGGTCACCATCGCGATGGGGACGTTGGTCGAGCGCCGGATCGTCCTGGTGACCTCGAAGCCGTCCATGTCCGGGAGACGCAGATCGACGAGCACCATGTCGGCGCCGCCCTCCTGCAGGAGGCGGAGCCCCTCTTCGCCGCTGGGTGCCTCGACGACGTCGTAGCCTTCTTGTCCCAGCGACAGGGACAAGACCTTGCGAATGTGGTCGTCATCCTCGATGAACAAGATCCGGCGCGTCACCTGCGGTCCTCCCGTGTCCTCGGGGGCTCGCCCCTGGGCTCTCCTTCGTTCGGGCTCGTTCGGGCCGACGCTGCGCGTAGGCGAGCGGGGCAATCATTGCGAACGAAAACGGTATCGGAGCACGACGGTCACCAGCCGGTCAGGGCGGCACCCCACCGGCCAGGACTTCCCGGGCGGCACCCCACCGGCCGGGACTTCCAGGGCGGCGCCCCACCGGCCGGGACTTCCAGGGCGGCGCCCCACCGGCCAGGACTTCCCGGGCGGCACCCCACCGGCCGGGACTTCCCGGGCGGCGCCGCCGGGCAAGGCTCGAGCGTGCACCGGGAAGAACCTATCCGGCAGGTGCTCGTCCTGCCGGGCAGGAGCGCCACTCGGCGCGCGGCACGGAGAGC
>JAJYYT010000465.1 GCA_021800645.1 Actinomycetes bacterium | reverse complement strand
CGTCGCTGCTTCCCAGGACATCGTTGATCCGGACAACCAGCTTGCCCACGGGGGTGCGCCGTCCCAGGTCGGCTAGGAAATTTCGTATCGTGCCCTGAAGGCGGGCCTTCAGGGCTTGTTCAGTGGTGCAGGACATGGAGAGGTCGAGCAACCGCCGCGGCGTCTGGGGGTCTACTGCAAACTCCGAGATGGTGCGCGCCACGGCCTCGCCTCCCCAGCTGGTCAAATCTTCCGGGGGCGGGAAGTTGCGGGCGACGGCAACAGCCCGGATCGTGCGCCCGAGCAGGGAAATAAACTCGGCGCCGGGGTTGCCGGAACGTAGCTCCTCGAGGGCGGTCACAGGAACCTCGCGCACACAGCGGCAAACGTTTCGTCGTCGAGCGGCCCGGTCGATCGGACGTTGCCGAGCGTCCACAGTTCACAGAGCACGTTGGCGCGACGTGAGAACCAGCCGTCCTTGCTCAAGCCGAGCGCCTCCGAGCGAGGATGGGGAATGCCCCACTCGTCGGTGCTGGAACGGGTGGCGACCCGCACCGTTCCGGCAGTCGTCGCCGGGACGGCCATCACTACGACCGGCCGCTGAGGCTCGGGGTCGCCTGGTGGGAGAACACCGGTGTCGACCCAATACACGATCTGCACATCGGGGATGAAAGGGACCTCTTCGAAGAGCGGGGGGAGGATGATTCGGGTCAAAGGGATGAACCGCCGCCTTCAGTCCGCGTCGGCACGACCGCCCGTCCCGGCGGCTGGTAGTACTCCGAGGGGTCGGAGCCGGCGCACGACTGCTTCATCCTCCGTTCTCTACGTCGGATGTTCGGAGCATGTCCGGCCGGCATCCGTCGGCGGCCGTCCACGCCCGATCACCTCGAGAGAACCGCCGGCGCCCACCGAGACCCAGGGCGCTGCCACGCTCGCCGAGGGCCCGCTCGCCGAGGGCCCGGTCGAAGCGCCCGTCGAGGTCCGCGCCGGCGCGCCGGCGGCCGAGGTCGCGGCGCTCGCGTTCCTCGAACGGCTCGGGCGAACCCGGGGAGTCTTCGCGGGGCTCCGTTCGATGCGCGGCCGGGGGGTCGACCCGGCGACCTGGGACGAGCTCGAAGAGAGCCTCCTTCGCGCGGACGTCGGTGTGGCGACCACCGACGCGTTGCTCGGCGATCTGCGCCGACGGGTGAAGGAGAAGGAGATCGGCAGCGGCGCCCAGCTCGTCGACGCGCTGAGGGCTGATCTCGTGCACGTGCTGTCGCTCGACGAGCGCTGGGACGCTGCCGCCGACGGTGCCCGCCCGCCCGGTCCCGACGGCCAGCGCGCCGCGGAGCTCGGGTCGGCGGTGCCGGCCGGAAGAGAGCTCCGGTTCGACGACGAGGAAGGGGTGGTGAACGTCTGGCTCTTCGTCGGCGTCAACGGCGTGGGGAAGACCACGACTGTCGGCAAGGTCGCGCGCCAGCAGGTCGCGTTGGGCAGAACGGTGCTCTTGGCCGCTGGTGACACCTTCCGAGCAGCCGCCGGCGAGCAGCTCGGGATGTGGGCGCAACGCGTGGGCACCGAGATCGTGCGGGGCGCAGAGGGCGGTGACCCGAGCGCCGTCGTCTTCGACGCCGTGCAGCGCGCGGCCGCCCGCGGCAATTCCCTGGTGCTCGCCGACACCGCGGGCAGGCTGCACACGAAGGTGAACCTCGTCGAGGAGCTGAAGAAGATCCGGCGCGTGGCCGACCGACCGCCCGGCCGCGTCACCGAGGTCCTCCTCGTGCTCGACGCGACGACCGGCCAGAACGGGCTCGTGCAGGCGCGCCAGTTCACCGAGGCAGTGGCGGTGACCGGCGTGGTCCTGACCAAGCTCGACGGGACGGCCAAGGGCGGCATCGTCGTGGCGATCCAGCGGGAGCTTCGCCTCCCTGTGAAGCTCGTGGGCCTCGGGGAGGGGCCTGACGACCTCGTGGCGTTCGATCCCGCCGATTTCGTCGGCGCGCTCCTCGGCTGAGCGGCGAGGACGTCGGGACCGAGGCGTCCGAGCGGCTCGCCGGAGGCCGGCGGGTGATGGCCCGGCTTCCCGACATCCGCGGCGCCGCCTCGCGCGAGGCCCCGGGGTGGGTGTCCGGTAGCCTGGCCACCTCATGTTCGACGCCCTCTCCGAACGCCTTGAGCGGATTGCCGGGCGCCTCCGCAGCCGTGGTCGGCTCTCCGAGGCCGACCTCGACGAGGCGCTGCGCGAGATCCGAGTCGCGCTCCTCGAGGCCGACGTCGAAGTCGGGGTCGCCCGCGCATTCGTGGAGGGCATCCGGGAACGCTGTGCCGGCGAGGTGCTCTCCAAGAGCTTGACCCCGGGCCAGCAGGTCGTGAAGGCGGTCCACGAGGAGCTCGTTGCCGTCCTCGGCGGCGAGACCCTGAAGCTCACCTACGCGTCGCGCCCGCCCACGGTCGTGCTCCTCGCCGGCCTGCAAGGTTCGGGGAAGACGACGGCCGCGGCGAAGCTGGCGCGCTGGTGGAAGCAGCAGGGACGTCACCCCCTCCTCGTGGGTGCGGACCTCCAACGTCCAGCGGCCGTCGAGCAGCTCCGCGTCCTCGGGCGCCAGGCCGGTGTCACCGTGTTCAGCGAGCCGACCGACCCGGTCTCGGTCGCGCGTGCCGGCCTCGAGGAGGCGAAGCGCCTCGGGCGGGACATCTGCATCGTGGACACCGCAGGACGCCTCGCGATCGATGACGAGCTCATGGACGAGGTACGCCGGGTCTCGAGCGCCGTGCATCCTCACTAAACGCTCCTCGTCATCGACGCGATGACCGGTCAGAACGCGGTCGCCACGGCGAAGGCGTTCCACGAGACGCTCGAGCTCGACG
>JAJYYT010000464.1 GCA_021800645.1 Actinomycetes bacterium | reverse complement strand
GCCGATCTCCGAGAGCGCTCCGGCCGAGAGCGAGTCGGTGATGACGAGACCCTTGAAGCCCAGTTGCTTGCGCAGGACCCGCGTAGTGACGGCGTACGAGATGCTGGCCGGCAGGCTCGTCAAGCCGGGCACGGAGGCGTTGGACACCATGACCGCAGGCACGCCGAAGCCGATGGCCGCCTTGAAGGGCGGGATCGCCTCCTTCTCGAGCGTCTTCCAGGGAAGAGTGTGCGCCGGTCCGTAGTCCGTGTTGCCGCTCGCGCCGCCGAGACCGGGGAAGTGCTTCACGACCGGGATGACGCCGCCGCGCATGAGCCCGGCGAGGTAGGCGACGCCGTAGTTGCTCACGACGGTCGTGACTCCTCCGAAGGAGCGGTACCCGTCCGGGTCGCTCTCACTCGGGTAGACGTCGCGCCCGTCGACGTCGAGCACCGGTGCGAGGTCCACGTTCACGCCGTACCGGCTCATGGCGGAGCCGACGCGGTGCGTCAGGTCGAAGACCTGCTTGGTCGTCATCGTGCGCGCCATCTGGCGTGGCCACGGCATGTTGGAGACGATGCTCTGCAGCCGCTGGATGCCACCTCCCTCCTCGTCGGCCATGACGAGGAGGGCCCGGTGAGGGAGGGTCTCCGCGCGCAGCGTCGCCAACTGGCTCTTCAGGTTCGTGGTCGCGTCGTTGCCGAACAGGATCACGCCGCCGACGCCGAAGCGAACGGCTGCGCTGACAGCGCCCGGATCGCCCTCGTCGACCGGCACCACGACCGTCTGCGCGGCGACCTGGGCGATCGGCCACTTCGCGAGCACCGCCGTCACCGAGCAGCTCGCCGTGTCGGGCGACGTCGAAGCGGAGGTCGTCGTTGCGGGGCTCGTGCTCGGCGCGCTCGTGCTCGGCGTGCTCGTGCTCGGCGCAGTCGTGGTCGGCGCAGTCGTGGTGGTCTGCGCCGACGGCGCCGGCGGCGCGCCGGAACTCGTGCAGGCTGCCATCGCTGCCCCGCCAAGAGCGACGAGACCGGCGGCGAGCAACCTTGGGGCGCCCGCTCGCAGCGTCACGGCTCGCCCGTGGGGCCGGCCTCAGGAGAAGTCAACCGGACCGTCCGAATCCTGCTGCACGACCCAGCTGTTGCCGTCGGGATCGTCCACCGTGACCCACCGTCCCCACGGGGCGGCTTCGATCTCGTCGTCCTCGGTGAGCACGCCGTCGCCGCGCAGATCCTCCACGGCGGCCTCGATGTCGGGCACGGAGAGGACCGCGCCCCGCAAGGACCCGGGCGGCATCGTGTCGAACCAGGTGACGAGTGTGATCGCCGTGCCCTCCCCCGGCGGGCGAAGCATGCACCAGCGAAGACCCGGACCGAACTCCTCGTCCATGACGACGCGGAACCCGAGCTTCTCCATGTAGAAGGCCTTCGAGGTGTCGGGGTCGCTCACGGGCACCGACATGACCGAGATGCGGTACTCCTTCATGGGTTCCTCCTCTCTCGCGATCAGTCGACGATGGCCTGGTACACGAGCGGCGTCAGCCGTGGCCGGACCGGGACGCTCGAAGAGGGCAGGAGCTGTGTCATGAAGACCACGGTGAGGTCCTCGGCCGGGTCCACCCAGAAACAGGTGCTGGCAGCTCCACCCCAGGCGAACTCCCCGGGGCTCGACAGCACGCGGTGGCGAGCCTCGTCCACCACCACGGAGAAACCGAGGCCGAACCCGAGGCCTGGGTCCGGCTCACCGGCGATGGGGTGGCCGAAGGAGGCGAGGTCCCGGCCGCCGGGCAAGTGGTTGCACGTCATGTAGTCGAGCGTGCGCGGACCGAGAACGCGGACCCCGTCGAGCTCTCCCCTGCCGAGCAGCATCTCCGCAAAACGATGGTAGTCGCCGGCCGTGGACACGAGCCCGCCGCCGCCCGAGAGCATGTCCGGCTTGCGGGTCGCCCAGCCGCCCATGGGGTCGAGTGGCTGGAGCCCGTGCGTGACGGGGTCCGGCGTGTAGAGGACGGCGAGCCTGTCGAGCGAGCGCTCGGCATGGAACGCCGTGTCCGTCATCTCGAGCGGGCCGAAGATGCGCTCGGCGAAGAACTCGTCGAGCGGCTTGCCTGACCAGATCTCGACGAGTCGCCCGAGCACGTCGGTCGCGACCGAGTAGTTCCAGCTGCTCCCGGGGTCGAACATGAGAGGAATCCGCGCCCACGCGTCACAGCTCCGCTCGAGGTCGTAGCCCTTCGGGCCTCCCCACTCGAACCCGGCCGCCCTGTACATCGCATCGCATGCGTGCCGGAACATCCACCCGTAGGTGAGGCCGGCCGTGTGGGTCATGAGGTGCCACACGCGCACCGGTTCGGTGGCCGCTCAAGTGACGGGTTTCAGGTAGCTGCCGTCAACGTAGACGCCGGTGTCCGCGAACGCGGGGATGTAGTCGCTCACAGGATCCGTGAGACGGAAGCGGCCCTCCTCGTAGAGGATCATCGCGGCGACGCTCGTGACCGGCTTCGTCATCGAGTAGATGCGGAAGATCGTGTCCGTCTCGACCGGCAGCTGCCGCTCGACGTCCCGCCAGCCGTGACGGGCGAGATGGGCGATCTTGCCCCCACGACTCACGACGACGAGGAAGCCCGGGAAGACACCTTCGTCGACGAGGGGCGAGAAGTGCTGTCCGATCCTCCCGAGCCGTCCGGCATCGAGACCCACGTCCTGCGGATCCACCTCCTGCTCGAGCCCGGTCACCGGCACAACCCTATTGCCCTTGTCGCGTCGCGCCGGTGAGCAGGAGACATCGCTGCTCCGCGGCAGGGAGCTGGAGTACCGGCGGAGCGTGGGCTCCGTGTTCCAGCGTCACAACCTCCTCTGGCG
>JAJYYT010000463.1 GCA_021800645.1 Actinomycetes bacterium | reverse complement strand
CGGTGCCCCGGTGCAAGCCCCTGCGTCCGCGCCCGCGTCCTCTGCGTCCGGCGCGGCGGCCACGGCGTCGCTCGCCTCCTGCAGGGGCTCCGGCGCCGGCACACCGGTGCACGGCCTCCTCGAGATCCCCTCCCTCGGGGTCGTCGCCCCGGTCGAGCAGGGTGCGGGGGACAGCGTGCTCGCCGTCGCAGTCGGCCACGACCCCTACTCGGTGTGGCCCGGCAAGTCGGGCAACGCGGTGCTGCTGGCCCACGACGTGAGCTACTTCGCCACGATCGACCAGCTGGTGAGCGGCGACACGATCCGCTACGTGAGCCCCTGCACCACCTACGTCTTCCAGGTCACCTCGCACGCCATCGTGACCGCCGGCTCCCCCGTCTACGACACCGCGTCGCCGACCTTGACGCTCGTGACGTGCTGGCCGACCGACGCCCTGTGGTTCACGCCCGACCGGTACCTCGTCACCGCGACCGAGGTCTCGAAGGCGGCGACCGGCAGCTCGCACCACGAGTACCTGACGGCAGAGCGGAGCCCGACGGTGCCGGTGCCCCCTGCGCTCAGCTCCCAGGGGGTCACACTCGCGACCTACTCGCTCCCCATGGGCACCTTCACGCTGGCCGGCACGCCGAACCCGGCATGGGCACGGACCACGAGCCCCCTCCTCGTCGACGGCTCGGCGGTCGAGGCGTTCATCGCGGGGGTCCGCGCGCTCACCGAGGACAAGCTCAGCTGGTGGCACGAGATCGCCCCGGGCGTCCCGGCACCAGCACCGCTCGTCGCAGCGCAGAACCCCGGCTACCTCACCGCGACCGACGTGGTCGAGCACGCGGACGGCTACAGGGCGACATCCGTGACCTTGCGGGACACCGTCTCGGTGACAGGCGGAAGAGACCCCGGCCGCTACACGATGACGGTCCAGACGACCATCCACGGGCAGACGCTGCGGATCTCGTCGTGGCAGATGAGCCCGAGCTGAGAACCTGACGGGCCCCTCGCCGCGGCCTCACTCCTCGGGCGGGATCTCCACCTCCACCACCTCGAGCGTCCCGTCCGCGTGGTCGGCCCGCAGGACCTTCTTGTCGAACTTGCCGACGGAGGTCTTCGGGATCTCCTTCACGAACGCCCACCGCTCGGGGAGCCACCAGCGCGCCACGCGGCCGCTGAGGAAGTCGACCAGCTCCTCAGCGCTCGGCTCGGTGCCGGGGACCGGGACGACCACGACGAGCGGCCGCTCCTGCCACTTGGGGTCCGGCACCGCGATCACGGCCGCCTCGTAGACGTCGGGGTGGGCCATGACCTCGTTCTCGAGCGCGACCGAGGAGATCCACTCCCCGCCGGACTTGATGACGTCCTTCGCGCGATCGGTGATCTGCATGAAGCCCCGCGCGTCGAGCGTGCCGACGTCGCCGGTCCGCAGCCATCCGTGGTGGAACCTCGTCGGGTCGGGGTCCTTGTAGTAGGAGCCGGTGACCCACGGGCCTCGGACCTCGAACTCCCCCACCGACTCGCCGTCGTGCGGCAGGACCTGGCCGTCGGGGCCGACGACCCGGACCTCGACGCCGGGGACGACGCGGCCCGCCTTCGCACGGTAGGCGAGCTCCTCTTCGGCCGTCGCCCTCGAGGGCGGGATGCCCACGGCCGCGACGGGGCTCGTCTCGGTCATGCCCCAGCCCTGGGTGAGCGGGATGCCCACGCGGGCCCTGAAGGCCTCGATCAGGGCAAGCGGGGCCGCAGAGCCGCCGGAGGTCACGCCGCGCAGCGAGGAGAGGTCCGCGTCCGACCCCTCGGCCGCGCGCAGAAGGTCGTTCCAGATCGTGGGCACGCCGCACGACAGCGTCGGGCGGTGCTCGGCGATGATCCGCACGAGGTCCTCGCCCTTCAGGAACATCTGGGGCATGACGAGGTCGCTTCCCACCATGAACGCGGCGTACGGCGTGCCCCATCCGGTCGCGTGGAACATCGGGACGACCACGAGCATCCTGTCGGCCTCGCTCATGCCGAGCGAGGCCGCCGAGGTCACCGCCAGCGAGTGCAGGAACGTCGAGCGGTGGCTGTAGACGACGCCCTTCGGCTCACCGGTCGTGCCGCTCGTGTAGCACATCGCCGCGGCGTCGCGCTCGTCGAGCTCGGGCCAGTCGAACCCCGGTTCCTCCGCGCCGAGGAGGGTCTCGTAGTCGAGGGTCTCCCCCAGTGGCGAGGTGTCGGCGTTGCCGTTCACGACGATCGTCTCGACGGAGGGCAGCTCGTCGACCACCCGCGCGAGCACCGGCACGAGGGAGGCGTCGACGACGATCACCTTGTCCTCTGCGTGGTTGATCACGTAGGCGAGCTGGGCGGGGAACAGCCGGATGTTGAGCGTGTGGAGGACGGCTCCCATCGAGGGCACCGCGAAGTAGGCCTCCAGGTGCGCCTGGTTGTTCCACATGAAGGTGGCGACCCGGTCGTCGCGCCCGACGCCGATGCGCTGCAAGGCGGACGCGAGCCGCTCCGCACGCTCTGCGACCTGGGCGAAGGTGGCCCTCCGGTAGCCGTCCGCCTCGACGGTGACCACCTCGCTCTCGCCGTAGACGGACTGACCGTGGCGCAGGATCCCGCTCACGAGCAGCGGCCCGTCCTGCATGGTGCTGCGCATCGTTGCCTCCTCGGAGTCTCGACGTGCGCCGGGGTGCGACCGGCAGCCAGCGTACCGGGCGGCGCCGCTTCGATCCGAGCCGCCCGGCCGGGCGGCACCGCCCGCAGCCGGCCCGTCGGAGCCGAGCAGCCGCAGCGGATGTGTAGGCTCGGCGGCCCCGGGGACTCCCAGTCGGGGCGAGGTGGCGGGGGTCCCGATCATCGTCGAT
>JAJYYT010000462.1:351-2841 GCA_021800645.1 Actinomycetes bacterium | reverse complement strand
GCACCCGCCGCGACCGTTGACGACACGAGGCGTCGCCGGCTCACGCCAGCCGCCGCGACCACGCCGACGAGCAGCGCCGGCACCACGTAGTAGGGGAACATCACCGACTCGAAGACGCAGCGCAGGGCAAGGCACAGCGCGGCGAGCGCCACCAGGGTCTTGTCGGAGGTCCCTCGGAGGGCCACGACGAGCCCGATCGCCAGGGCGATCCCGATCGCGATGAGCCGTCCGGGGCCTCCCGCGGTCACCTCGGTCGTGGCGCCCAAGAGCCGCCCTGCCGCCGCAGTGCGCGCGGCGGCGTGGGTATCGAGCGCGTGGGCGCGCTGGATGATCGGCGCCAGCGCGACCCACGGAGTCGCACGTCCGATCCTCGGGTACGTCGGCTGATCGACGATCGCGTGGAGCGTTGTGCGCCATGCGTGGAGGAGCGGCGCGATCAGGAGCAGCGCGCTCGGCAGGACGGCGATCCCCGCTGCCCTGGCCCACGTCCTCCAGGGCATTCGCGCGATCAGGAGCGGAGCGCAGAGCACGACGAGCGGCTGGAACGCCAGGCCCACGCCGAGCAGCGCTGCGCTCCTTGTCCAACGCGCGTCAAAGGCGGCCAAGAGCGCGTAGAGGGTGCAGCCGAGGGCGAGGAGGTCTTCGGGATGCCCCCAGATCACGAGCAGCGGCACCGCGAGCACCGCGCTCGCCCACATCGCTCCGAGCCGCCGGCCCCGCGGGACGCCGAGCCGGCGGGCAAGCGCGTCGATGGGGAACAGGACCCATGCGCCGCAGGCGAGCTCCACCGGTCCGAGGAGCAGCCATGCGGTCGGATGGTGCAGGTAGAACGGGAACGACTCGCTGAGATGGAGCGCGCCCGACAGCATCGCGACCGGTGCGAGGAGCACCGGGAAGGCCGGCGGGCTGAGGTAGCCGGTTCGCGCTTGGTAGATGTCGGCCTCGCCTCCCCAGCCGACGAGGTGGGCGTCGCGAAAGGTCCCCCACAGGTCCGCAGGGGTCAGCCACCCGCCCCCATGTCCCACGATCGGCCAGAGCAGCGACACCGCCATACCCGAGATCACAATGAACAGCGCGCCCCACAGCGGTGCCGCGTGCTGCCGGGACCACGAGACGACTGATGATCTGAGTGGATCGACGGTCTCGGTCCTGGCGCATGCGACGCGAACCTGCAAGTTGAGTGCCACGTTTCTCTCCCAATCAGGGGCGGTTTGGTCGGCGCGCCAGCTCGCGGTGGAAACGGCAGCGGGGCCCCGCTGATCGGGGCCCCGCTGCGTTGGAACATCCGGCGCCCGCTCCCACGAGCGCGACGCCTTTACCTCAAGCTGCGATCAGTGGCCTGTCGGAGCCAACGGCCACGCGTTGCCCTTGCCCCACGTGACGGTCGTCGCTGTGTACGTGATTGTTGCCGCCGAGCACGTTGTCGACTTCGTTCCGGCGCCAGACGTGACGTAGCCGTACTTGATGCCCTTCTGGGCTGTGTCCACCGCCACCCAGCAGACGAAGGTCTTTGTCATGTAGTCGGCTGCGGCGAAGAATGTTCCGCCTGTCGCCGACGTGGTGGTGAGGATCGACAGTGTGTGCTGCGCCTTGGTCGCACCTGCCGTGAAGCCGAACTCAGGCTCGTCCTTGCCCAACGCGGTCACCATCTTCGTCGTTGTCAGGTAGGACCCGGTCTTCGCGTAGATCGCCTTCGCCGCGGTGACCACGTTGGCCAGGTTGGACTGCGTCGACGTGTCGTTGGCCGTAGACGTCACCCCGAGGAAGGTCGGGATGGCGATCGCCATCAGGATGCCCATGATCACCAGCACGACCATGAGCTCGATGAGCGTGAAGCCCGACTCGTCGGTCAGCTCCGCTTCCTCGCCTTCGGCGAGACGGCGCCGACGTCCGAGGGCTGTGGCCGCGCGCCGAAGCGCGCCGCTCCAGGATGTACTCATGTGGTTTCCCCTTCTCGTTCGCACGTCCTAGGACGTGTCGCTCACGAGTCCCCATCGACCCGTGCCGACATCATAGCGCAAGATCCGCGTTGCGCAAGTGGAGTTTTCCTCGAGAGCGCAAACGACGCGCCTCGTCACCGGCGGGGCTGTGCACGAAGAAGCTCGATTTCCTCCCCGGCGCGAGCTACGCTGGCGCGCGGGAGCGCATCGAGGCGACGGCGAGCACGTGAGGAAAGGCTGCGTCGTGCGTCGAGCGCAGAGAGATGGGGAAGCGGTGAGCGGCAGGGGGATGCCATGACCATGCACGGTCCGTACGGCGACGACTACGGGCAGGACGACACGACGGACCTGTTCCGCTCGCTCGCCCTCGCGTCGGCGAGGCTCTGGGAGGAGCTCTTTCAACGACTGGGCCGGATCGAGCGCGCGCAGTCCGAGCTGCACGAGCTCGTCGCCAGGATCCAAGGAGCGCTGCCGGCCGCAATCGGGAGCGACGCTCTCGGGAGCAACGCGCTGGGGAGCGGGGCGCTCGGGAGCGGGGCGAACGACGTCG
>JAJYYT010000462.1:0-341 GCA_021800645.1 Actinomycetes bacterium | reverse complement strand
CTCCCCCCGGCGACGTCGGCGCCGTACGAGGGCGCGTCGCTCGAGGGCGCGTCGCTCGAGCCTCCCGCGCTCTCGTGGCTCACGAACCCCGCGGCTGCGTCGGCGCCGCTCCTCGGAACGACAGGGGTCGGCGAGGGCGCAGACGAGCTCTCCTTCACCTGGCACGTGCCCGAGGCCGAGCCCGACGGCGCGGACAACCCGCGGGCCGCCTTACCGCAGATCTTGAACGGGGTGGACGCCGGACCCGCGTCCGAGCCACCCCCGCCCCCGCCGCCTCCGGGCTTCCATGCGGACACGTCGTCGTCGACCGACTTCCAGCTCGGGCGACAAGGGGTACAAGG
>JAJYYT010000461.1 GCA_021800645.1 Actinomycetes bacterium | reverse complement strand
GCTTCATGGTCTTCTTGTTCTCCCGGACGAGGGCGAGCGTCTCCGGGCTCTCGATGTCGGCGATCGAGGCCTTGGCATCCGGCTCGCCGTAGGGCGTGGAAACCTCCTGCCAGCCGTCGGGCTGGACCCCTAACTGCTTGCCGAGCAGGGCGACGAAGATCTTCGCCTTCTGGTCCCCGAAGCCGGGGAGGTCCTTCAGCCTTCTCAGGAGCTCCTCGGCCGAGGCCGCGGTCCGCCAGAGCCGTGAGGGGTCGCCCCCGTAGTCGGATACGACAACACGGGCCAACTCGTGGACCCTTCGCGCCATCGAGGACGGGAAGCGGTGCAGCGCCGGCCTCGCCGAGAAGGCGGCCGCGAGCTCGGTCTCGTCGGTCGCCGCCACGGTCTTCGCGTCGAGCTTCCCTCCGAGACGTTCGCGCAGCAGCTTCGGCCCGGTGAACGCCCACTCGAGAGGGATCTGCTGGTCGAGGACCATGCCGACGAGGAGGGCGAAGGGATTGGCGGAGATGAGCTTGTCCGCCGCGGCGTCGCCGGAGAGGTGCAGCTGAGCCTTCGTCACGTGCGGGACGCTACCCCCGAGGATGCCTCAGCGCAGGAGCGGCTCCGTTCGCCGCGCCCGCGCCCGTTCCCGCGACCCCTGGGCGGGCGCCGTCCGGCTCGGCTCCGTTCGCCACAGCTCCGTTCAAGCCGGCGCCCCCTGGGCCAGCTCCCGCTGGGCCGGCGCCCCCTGGGCCGGCGCCGTTCCCGGCCGATCCCGTTCCGGCCTGCACCCTCCGGGCGAACGTCACGATCTGTTCCGGCGCCACCGGGCGGGAGAAGAGGTAGCCCTGCCCCAAGCCGCAACCGAGTGCCTGCAGCTCTCGTGCCTGCTCCATGGTCTCGATGCCCTCGGCGACTACGCCCTGGCCGAGGCGCGTGGCGAGCAGCATCACCGCCTCGACGACGGACCTCGAGGCGCCGTCCTCCGGGACCTGGTTGACGAAGCTCCGGTCGATCTTGATCCGCTGCGCCGGCAGCCGGTACAGAAGCGCCAGCGAGGAGAAGCGGGTGCCGACGTCGTCGATTGCCACCGAGATGCCGAGGTCGCTCAGCGCGAGCAGAGTCCCCGAAAGCGACTCCATGTCCGAGGCGGCGGAGCTCTCCGTGATCTCCAGCTCGAGCAGAGACCCCGGCAACCCGCTCTCTACGAGCGCGGCCCGCACGGCCGCCACGACGTCGGGGGAGGTGAGAGTGCTCGGCGAGAAGTTCACGGCGACTTTCAGCTCGAGGCCGATCGATCGCCAGAACACCGCCTGGCTGCATGCGGTGCGCAGGACGTGGAGATCGATCGCCACGATGAGTCCGGTCTCCTCTGCCACCGGGAGAAACCTGTCGGGTGTGAGCAGACCCTTCGTCGGGTGGTGCCATCGGACGAGCGCCTCGGCCGCGACCACCCGGCGGGTGTCGAGGCTCACCTGCGGCTGGTAGAGCACCTGGAACTGGTCCGGCTCGGCGACCGCCTGGGAGAGCGCGGCTTCGAGGTCCACCCGCTCCGAACGCTCGAAGAGCATCGCGTCCTCGAACATGAGCAGCCGGTCGCCCCCGTTCGACTTGGCGCAGTACATGGCGGCGTCCGCCTTGCGCAGCACGTCTCGGACCGTCGACTCGCCCGGGACGGCGATGACCGCGCCGATGCTGAGGCGGACGACCACCTGCGCGCCCTCGATCTCGAGCGGTTCGGCCATGGCCGACCGCACCTTGTCGGTGAAGGCGCCCGGCGACCATCCGCCGTCTATGTCGGTGAGGAGGACCGTGAACTCGTCCCCCCCGAGCCTCGCCACGAGATCGTCGCTGCGTACGCACTCCTGGAGGCGATGGCCCACCATCTGCAAGAGGTCGTCGCCGGCGGCGTGGCCGAACACGTCGTTCACGCCCTTGAAGCGGTCGAGGTCGCAGAAGAGGACGGCCATCCGTGGGCCGTCCAGCCGGCCGAGCCTCTCGGCGAGCATCTCGGTGAAGGCGCGCCGGTTTGCGAGGCCCGTCAGCGGGTCGGTGGTCGCCTGCATGTGGACCTGTTCGAGCAGGAGCGCCTTCGACCACGCGCCGGCGGCCTGGTCGGCGACCCCGGCGAAGCGAGCGATGAGCTCGTCGGACACCCCTGGCGCCCGCTTGCCCTCCGCCCACCCGGCGATGAGCAGGCCGAACACGCGCCGGTTCGACTTGACCGGCACCAGGGCCACCGCCTGGAGCCCGAAGAACGCCATCATCGAGCGCATGTAGTGGTCCTCACAGCTCCCGTCGTACACGCGCGGCGCCGGGGCCCGGAGGAACCTCGTCAGCCAGGGGGTGTCCTCGGGCCGCACGACGAGTTTGTCGAGGATCGGACCCGCCGCATCGGGGTAGCCGCGGTGGGCGAGCGTCACGAGCGTGCCCGTCTCCTCGTCGTGCTCGAGCAGGATGGCGTTGTCGACCGCCGTGACGCGCGAGGCGGCCTCGACCGTCGCCAGGGAGAGCTGCACCACGCTCTCCACCGCGATGAGCTGGCGGGCGAAGGCGTTGAGCACCTCGGCCACGTGGCGCCGCTCGTTCGCCACCTCGATGGCAAGGCGCGTGTCGAGCGCCGTCGCGGCCAGCCGGGCGTAGGCGTCGAGGAGGGACTGCTCGTTACCGCCGAACGGTCCTGTCGAGAAGGCGGCGACGGTGCCGTAGCGCCTCTGCGACGAGCAGACTTCGGAGCGGAGCGAGTACTGGCCGGCGCCGGCCACCGAGAGGTCCTGTCCGAGCACGAGGAGGGGCGCGACCCGCTCGGCCTCCTCGAGGTCGATGCCCTCCGCGTGGACCCTCAGCGGCTCCTCGTCGCACATCCGCA
>JAJYYT010000460.1 GCA_021800645.1 Actinomycetes bacterium | reverse complement strand
TGGTCCCTTCCTTCACGACCTCGTAGAAGGCGTGACCGTGCGGCCGGTCGAGCACCCAGGTCATGCGGCCGCCGCGGATCTCCACCTCCTCGGCCGTCTCGTCGATGGTGCCCGGCCGGTCGAGCGTCGTCGGTTCGCCGCGCACACTTCGGCCGGTCAGGTACACCGTCGCGCCCTCTTCACCGAGCACGAGGGCGATACCCTTGCCGCCTCCCCGGCTCGCGCCGGTGACCAGGGCCACCTTGCCTGCGAGACGCTGCACCGGCGAAACCTACCGCGCCACCACACCCACGCGACTCCCACCGCCCTCCGGCGCCCCCCTTGAACCGGGAGCAGGAGAAGGGACAGGATTCGTCCATGGCGCGAAGCCCGATGAGCACCGTCGATATCCTCGCCATCCTGCGGGAGACGCCTTCGAGACTTGGGGCACTGACGAGCGGAGCCACGGAAGCCCAACTAACCGCGCCGCCCGAGCCGGGGGAGTGGTCCGCCTTGGAGGTGCTCGCCCATCTCCGGTCGTGCGCCGACGTCTGGGGAGACGGGATCTCGACGATCGTCGCGAACGATCACCCGACGATAAGAGCAGTCAGCCCTACGACCTGGATCCGGACGACGGACTATCGGGAGATCGCTTTCTCGGTTTCGCTACGAGCTTTCACCAGGCGTCGAGCACACCTCGTCGCCGTGCTCGACGGGCTGAGGACGGCCGACTGGTCGAAGAGCGCCACCGTGCTCGGCGCCGGGGCACCACTCGAGTGGACGGTTCACCACTACGCCGAGCGGCTGGCACGTCACGAGCGCGCTCACCTGCGGCAGGTGCAGAAGGCCGTCGAGTCGGTGAGAGCTCGAGGGGCGCCCTTCGTCGCCGTGCGTCAGGTGTGATCGGCGACCACGAAGAGGAGGGTGTCTCCCTCCTGCAGCGCAGGATCCTCTCCTATCCCGAGGGTGATGCGGCCACTGCACACAGCCCCGAGGAGGAGCTCGGAACGCTCGCCGCGCACCACGCTCAGCACCTTGCCCGAGCTGGCGGCGTCGACCGGCTCCTCGAGGAGGCGATGCCGTTCCGCGTTGATGAGCGTGAGGAGCAGATCGCCCGCATGCGGGGACTCGAGGCTCTTCGCGAGCACGTGCGAGACGAGCCGCTCGCCCGACACGACCTGCCGCACTCCGAGCTCCTTCAAGGCGTTCACCACGGGGGTACTCGTCGCCAGCGCGAAGACGGGTAGCTGCGGCATGAGCTCGCGCAGGAGAACGGCGATCACGAGCGTGTCCCCGTCGGAGTCCGCGGCCACGAGGGCGTGCTCGGCCTTCTCGGGTTCGGCCTGTTTCACCACATGGGAGTCCGTAGGGTCGCCACGGACGAGCTTCACCCCGTGAGGGAGGCGCTGCGGGTCCACGTCGGCGACGAGGACGACCTCGGCCGCTCGGGTCAGCTCCTCGAGGAGCTGCGGCGTGGCCGCGTGCAACCCGAGGACGAGCGTGTAGCCGGGACGAGCCATGTGTGCTCCTTCCATACGAAGCAACCGGCCGACTCTCGTTATCGTGAGGGAGCCGGTGAGGAGGGCGAAGGCGGCCCCGAGCATGGGGATGGTCGTGACCATGACGAGCACGGCGATGAGCCGGCTCGTCGGGTTCTGCGGCGTGACGTCGCCATAGCCGACCGTCGTCGCCGTCGTGACGGCCCAGTACAGGCCAGTCGTGAGCACGACGTGGTCCGTCGCCGCGAACGCCGCGCCGCCGCCGATGACGAAGACGACGACGGCCGCCAACAGGATGGCGATGTGCTTTCCGTGCGGCTGGCGCAACAACCTCGCAAGGAGCGTCAGCACGTCACAACGATGTCACTTCCGGAGGCTCGACATCGGCCAGCACGTCGACCCAGCCGACCGGACGTAGAGATCCGATCCGGAGAGGAGGACGGCTGACGCCACCGGGTCATCGCTCGGGCGACTAGACCTGCACCGGCATGGCACGAGCGGAAGCGGGCAGGAGCGATCTGGACATCCCCGAAAGCCGCCGCGCGCCGGTGATCCTCCTCGGCGCCGCCCTCCTGCTCGCCTCGCTCAACCTGAGGCCGGCGATCGCCTCCCTCTCGCCCATCCTCGGCGCGGTGCGCAAGACCGCCGACCTGTCACCTGTGGCCGCAGGGTTCCTCACGACCTTGCCGCTCCTCTGCTTCGGCGTGCTCGCCTTCGTGGCGCCGCGGCTCGTGAGGAGGATCGGTGCCGGCGCCTTGCTTCTCACCTGTCTCGCCGTCCTCGCCGCCGGCACCCTCATACGGTCGCTCCCGTCTGTGGCAGCACTCTTCCTCGGCGCGGTCACCATCGGGGCGAGCATCGCCGTGGCGAACGTCCTCATGCCGGGCATTGTGAAGAAGGACTTCCCACGCCACGTGGGGCTCATGACAGGTCTTTTCACGATGGCGCTCGCCGGGGGACCTGCGCTTGCCACCGGCCTGAGCGTCCCGCTGTACCACGCCTTCGGCGACAGCTGGCGCCTGTCCCTCGGCTTCTGGGCGCTCCCCGCGGCGCTCGGCGCGCTCGTCTGGCTGCCGCTCCGCCACCACGACCGCCCGGCCCCGCGCCTCGACATCCCCGTTGAGAGGAGGCAGATCTCGTTCCGCGACCCCGTCGCCCTCTCGGTGATGGCCTTCATGGGAATCCAGTCACTCGTCTTCTACACGATCCTCGCCTGGATGCCGACGATCCTGCAGGCGCACGGTGTATCCGTGGAAGAGGCGGGTTTTCTGCTGGCACTGCTCAACAGCGTCGGCATAGCTGCCGCGCTCGTCGCCCCCGTGATCGCCCATCGGATGCCGGATCAACGTCTCGCCGCCATCGCCTCGACGC
>JAJYYT010000459.1 GCA_021800645.1 Actinomycetes bacterium | reverse complement strand
AAGGCGTAGGCGAGGCCGGCATGTCCGGATCGCTCCAGCGCCGCGGGCAAGAAGGCGCTCCCGCAAAATCCGGTCCGGAGACGACCGCCGGCGTCGCGCTCGAGCGCGGCGAGGCGCTCGCCGGCGAGCTCGGCAAGCTCGCCCTCGAGCAGGCCGAGCGCGAGCGCCATGACATAGCCGGTCTGGGTCTCGCGCTCCACGATCGGGGCGAACGTGGCCGCTGCCGCGGATCCTTTGGGCTCGAGGTCGCGCACCGTGCCCGTGGCCGCATCGACGTAGTTGGCGAGGAACGCCGCGTGCACATCGCGAGATTGTGCTTCGAGGCGGTGCTGGACGGCGTGCTTGCCGAGATGTCCGGCGATCGTTGCAGCGACTGCCGTGGACCTATAGAGCCAGCACGTCGCGAACAGGTCATGAGAGGTGTCGGGGCCAGCCGGCCCGCCCGGAGATGCACCGTCGCGCCGTGCAACCGTAGGATGCGCGCATGGACATCAACGGAGTTTCTGCCATCGTCACCGGCGGCGCCTCGGGTATCGGGGAAGCCTCGGCTCGTCTGCTCGCCGCCCGAGGTGCCCGAGTGGTCGTCGCCGACCTTCAGGACGACAAGGGGAAGTCGCTCGCCGACGAGATCGGCGGAGCGTTCGCCCACGTCGACGTGACCAACACCGATGACGTCATCGGCGCTGTCGAGCTGGCCAAGGAGCTTGGCCCGCTCCGGGTCCTCGTGAACTCGGCCGGTATCGGCTGGGCCACCCGGGTCATCGGCAAGGACGGTCGCTACGAATCGGCCCACGACCTCGACGTGTTCCGCAAGGTGATCGAGATCAACCTGGTTGGCACGTTCAACTGCATCCGGATCGCGGCAACAGCCATGAGCACCACCGAGCCGCTGGCCGACGGCGAGCGCGGCGCCATCGTCAACATGGCTTCGGTCGCCGCCTTCGAGGGGCAGATCGGCCAAGACGCCTACTCTGCCTCGAAGGGCGGGGTCGTCGGCATGACGCTGCCCATCGCCCGCGACCTCTCGGTCGTCGGCATCCGTGTCAACACCGTCGCTCCCGGCCTCATCGACACCCCCATCTACGGCGAGGGCGAGGCCTCCGAGGCCTTCAAGGCCAACCTCGAGAAGGGCGTCCTCTTCCCCAAGCGGCTCGGGCATCCCGAAGAGCTGGCTTCCATGGTCCTCGAGCTGGTGACCAACAGCTACGTCAACGCCCAGACCGTCCGGGTCGATGGCGGCATCAAGATGCAGCCCAAGTGAGCTGACCCCGGGCCCGTCCCGTCGTGAACGCCGGCCCCCCGGGGCCGGCGTTCACGCGTGGCGGGACGAGTGCGCAGGCCGCCCGATGGCAGGTGGCAGGTCACGTGACCGGCACGAGCCGATAGCCGGCACCGCGGACGGTCTGGATGAGCGGCTCGAGCCCGGGCGCGTTGAGCTTGCGCCGCAGGTAGCCCACGTAGACGTCGACCACGTTGCTGCCAGGGTCGAACGTGTAGTCCCACACCCGACTCAGGATCTGCGAGCGCGACAGCACCTGGTTCGGGTGGCGCATGAACAGTTCGAGGAGCGCCCACTCGCGCTGGGCGAGATCGATGCGACGCCCGGCTCGCCACGCCACCTTGGCAAGCAGGTCGAGAGTGAGGTCGGCCACCTCGAGGGTGGACGAGCCCGTCTGCTCGGCGTTGCGCAAGGCGGCCCGGACCCGGGCCACCAGCTCGTCGAAGGCAAACGGTTTGGTGACGTAGTCGTTGGCGCCGGCGTCGAGCCCGCGCACCTTGTCGGCGACCTCGGCCCGCGCCGTCAGCACGATCACCGGCACGGTCGACCCCGCACCCCGAACCCGTAGGAGCAGCTCCTCACCGTCGACCCCGGGCAGCCCGAGGTCGAGCAGCACGAGGTCGACGTCGTCGCCTATCAGCTCGCGCTCGGCATCGTCCACCGTCCCGGCGACGCCGACCACGTAGCCCTCGGCGCGCAGCCCCTTGGCCACGAAGGCGGCGATGCCGGGGTCGTCCTCGACCACGAGGATCCTCACAGCCGCTCGACCACCTGCTCAGACGCCAGCACCCGGCCGGGCGGGAAGACGAGCGCCGCGCGGCACCCGCCGAGATACGACCGGCCGAGCTCGAAGGTGCCGCCGTGCGCCTCGGCAACCGCCGAGGCGATGGCGAGCCCCAGGCCCGTCCCCTCGCCCGACGACCCCGCCGGACGACCGAAGCGGGCCAGGGCGGCCCCGCGCTGCACCTCGGGGATCCCCGGCCCGCTGTCGTCGACGGCGAGGACCAACCAGCCATCGGCACGCCGCTCGGCGGTCACCTCGACGGCGTCACCGGGCTGGGTCGCCCGCACCGCGTTGTCGACGAGGTTGAGGAGCGCTCCCCGCACCTTCGCCTCGTCGACCTCGATGACGACGTCGGGAGGCACCCCCGTCGACCACCGGCGCTCGGCGAGCACCCGGGCGGACTGGGCAAGCTCGGCCACTAGGGAGCGGAGGTCGACGGGGCTGACGTCGAGGAAGTCGGGCTCGAGCGAGCGCCCGAGCAACAGGAGCCGCTCGACGAGGGAGCGCAT
Organism: Actinomycetes bacterium; assembly: GCA_021800645.1. The sequence goes on along the minus strand of JAJYYT010000459.1, from coordinate 277 downwards.
GTGGTCGAGCTCGGCGACAACGACGGCCACCGTGGCGCGTACTTCGTCGGGGTCGCCGGCGCCGGTGCGCGCCAGCACCTCCAAGTGCCCCCGGGCGACGGTGAGGGGCGTGCGAAGCTGATGGGAGACGTCCGACAGCAGGCGCCGCTGAGCGCCGAGGGCGAGGGACAGCCGGTCGAGCATCCAGTTGAGCGTCCGGGCGAGGAGGCCGACCTCGTCGTCGGTGCCGGGGTCGTCGAGGCGCTGGTCGAGGTCGCCCCCGCCGATGGCGGCGGCG
>JAJYYT010000458.1 GCA_021800645.1 Actinomycetes bacterium | reverse complement strand
TGGTCCCCGCGATGAGCGAGATGGTGCCCGTGGGAGCGACCGAGGTCAGCTGCGCGTTGCGCAGTGGGCCGCCAGCTCGGTTGCGCAAGCGGCTCTGTTCGTAGAGCGGGAATGCCCCGCGCTTCGAAGCGAGCGATGCGGACGCGCGCCGAGCCTCTTTCTGCACGAACCCCATCACCCGGGCTGCGAGGCGGACGGCGCCTGGAGAGTCATAGGGGATGCCGAGGGAAGCGAGCATCTCGGCCAGGCCCATCACGCCGAGCCCGATCTTGCGCGAGGCCCGCGCGGGCGCTTCGAGCGCTGCGACCGGGTAGTGGCTCACGTCGATCACGTCGTCCAGGAAGCGCACAGCGAGATGCACGGTGGCTCCGAGTCGCCCGAGATCGACCCGACCCCTCTCGACGAAGCGGGACAGGTTGATCGAGCCCAGGTCGCAGGACTCGTAGGGGAGCAGCGGTACCTCGCCGCACGGGTTGGTCGCCTCGATGCGCCCGAGCGAAGGTACGGGATTGTCGCGGTTGATGCGGTCGAGGAACAGTACGCCGGGGTCCCCGCCATGCCACGCAGCGGTGCAGATGCGGTCGAAGAGCTCGGCAGCGCCGATCGTCGCGACCACCTTCTTCGTGCGGGGGTTGACGAGGTGGTGCTCGCGGTCGTGGAGGACGCCCTGGACGAAGCGGTCGGACATACCGACCGACAGGTTGAAGTGCTCGAGCGTCCCCCCCTCCGCCTTCTCGTCGACGAACTCCACGATGTCGGGATGCGACACGTCGAGGACCGCCATGGAAGCGCCGCGTCGGCGGCCGCCTTCGGAGAGGACCGCAGCGGCCGTGTCGAACACCGACAGGAACGACACCGGGCCGCTGGCGGTGCCGCCGGTGCTCGCAACGAGGTCACCTCGAGGACGCAGACGGGAGAACGAGTAGCCAGTGCCTCCCCCGGCTTGGTGCACGAGGGCGGCGTGACCGAGGGTCTCGAAGATCGAGACGAGGGAGTCTTCGAGGGGGAGCACCACGCAGCCCGAGAGCAGGCCGAGGCTGGTACCTGCGTTCATGAGGGTGGGGGAGTTGGGAAGGAACTCGAGGCTGCGCAGCGAGCCGGCGAAGGCCTCCGTCCAGCGTGCCGAGCCACCTGTGCCCCACTGATCCTCTGCTCGAGCGACGTGAGCCGCTGCCCGGTCCATCATCGATCCGGTCGACTCCCGCACGCCGCTCCGAGGATTCACCAGGAGGTACCGCTCCTTGAGGACGGCAATGGCGCCGAGGCTCAGCCCCAGCTCGTCGCGCACCCCGAGCTGCTCCTTTGCACGACGCAGCTCGGCCCGTCTGCGCCGGAAGACGACGTAGGCGCGCGCGACGTCGTCGAGCCCTTCGGTCATGAGGGCGCGTTCGACTGCGTCCTGCACGTCTTCGACGCCGGGTGACCCATGCGCGAACCGCTTGGCCAGCTCGGCGGTCACGAGGTCAGCGATCGTCCGGGCGACCCCGTCGGCTTCCCTGCCGACCTCGAGCGCCGCCTTCGACACGGCGGCCTCGATCCGCGTCGCGTCGAAGGCGACGAGAGCACCGTCTCGCGTGCGCAGCCCGCGCGGTGCGGACCTCACGGGTCGGTCGGCAACGCGGTGTCGGTCCGTCGGCCGGTCATGGCCCCCCGGACCTCGGGGGGAGCGCCCGGCGCCTTGCGGACTTGGCGGGAGCAGCCTCGGACGGCCGACCCGCACCTGAGCCGGGGCCGCAAGGGCGCATCATTGGACAAGGATCGTCCTCGCCCATCCATCCTCGCCCATCCAACAGGGACCGTCGGCGGCGTGCCCCGCACCGCGATCGTCGGCGCTGCTGCGGCAGAGCCTGCCGCCGACGTCTCGCCGATCAGCCCTCGTGGTGCTCCTCCTGCTCGCCGGGCTCGCCCTCGTGGTGCTCGCCCTGCTCGCCGGGCTCGCCCTCGTGGTGCTCCTCCTGCTCGCCGGGCCCGACCTCGGCTCGCGAGGCGCCGCGCACCGGGATCCGGTGCCGGGAAGCGGCTTCGGCTTTGGGGAGACGCAGTCTTACGACGCCGTGCTGGAGGTCCGCCTCGCCGCCTCCGGCGTCGACACCTCCGGGGAGCGTGAGCCGGTAATCGAACTGCCCCGTACGGCGAGGCGGATGCCGCAGGGTTCCCTCTTCCACCCTCCCCATGATCCGGACCTCGTTGCCCTGGACCTCGATGCTCAAGTCGTCCGGGCGGACGCCGGGCACATCGGCCTCGATGACGTAGGCGTCCTCGGTCTCGTCGACTTCGACGGGAGGTGACCACGCGTTGACGCTGATGCGACCGATGTCGGGGAACGCGTTCGTCAGCAGGCGGCTCATCTCGTCGTGCAGGTCTTCCAAGACGGCAAGTGGATCCCACCGTGTCGTCAGATAGCCGGATCGGCGGGCAGGTAGTGGCATGGGTCCTCCCCTCTACCGTGAGCAATCGCACATCCTCTTCGCTCATTATGTCCGCGGGTCGGGCCGAGGATGTTGCCGGCTGGTGCTCTCTTTCTTTTAGTTTTCGTGACGAGATCTCCGGGCACGTGGGTGCCGGCTCACGCCTGCGTCGGCACACGCTCGGTGCGGCGGGCGCAATAGGCGGAGCACGGTGCGCGTACGACGTGCGAACCGGCCGTGCCCAGCGCCTAGGTCCCGGGAGGTTCCACCTTCGGCCACGATGGGGCCCTCCCTTCGGTCGTCGGAGATCGAGGAGGTGCGTCGTCGGACTGTCGAGGGTCATTACAGCTTGTAGCCAAGCGTGCGTAGGAGTTGCTTTCTCGCCAGCTCGTCGGCCCCCGTCTCGACGCCGGCGGGCGGCATGCCGTCGACCACCCCGACCAC
>JAJYYT010000457.1 GCA_021800645.1 Actinomycetes bacterium | reverse complement strand
CCGTGTCCGTGGCGACGACCGGGCGGTTCCGCAACCGCGCACGGCTCGTCGACCATGGCGACGTCGGGCTCCGGCAGGTCGCCCTCGATCTCGCCGAGGTGGGCCTGGCGGCGCTGAGTCCCGCGGCGGGCCTGGCGCGCCGGGTGACGCTCGACGGTGACGAGCTGTCCATCGGCCACCGGCGGTACCTCCTCTCCGACTACCGCCGGATCGTCGTCCTCGGTGCGGGAAAAGCGAGCGCCGACTTGGCGCTCGGGGTCGAGAAGCTGCTCGGGCGGTGGCTCTCCGAGGGCATCGTGGTGGTGCCCCGTGCGACGGAGGCGTCCTCGGACCGCATCACGTTCATCGAGGCCGACCACCCTCTCCCGACGGAGGACAGCATCCGCGGGGCTCGCGCGATCCTGGAGGCGGGTCGGACGTTGGGTCCGCGGGATCTTGCCATCTGCATCTTCACGGGCGGCAGCTCGGCGCTCGCCAGCCTCCCGCCCGAAGGGGTGCCGGCAGCAGACAAGCGACAGCTTCACCAGCTGCTCCTGTCGTCGGGCATGTCCATCGTCGATGTCAACACCGTGCGAAAGCACGTCTCGGCCTTCAAGGGTGGCAGGCTCGCGGCCGCAATCGCACCGGCCCGGATCCTGAACCTCACCGTCTCCGACGTCGTCGGGGACCCGTTGGACTGCATCACCGATCCGACCGTCCAGGACTCCTCGACCGTCTCCGACGCCGTCGGCGTCCTCGAGGAGTACGGCCTGCTCGACCGGCTGCCCGAGACCATCTACCACCACCTCATGCGCCGCGACGAAGCCGAGTCTCCCGACCTCTCCGCCGTGGACGTCGAATCGGTGATCGTGACGCGCGGGCAGGACGGCAGCGATGCCGTCGCCGCAGCGGCCCCGTCCATGGGCTTCGGCGCGATCTCCCTCGGGGGCCGGCTCGAGGGCGAGGCGTCGACGGTCGGCCGGGTGCTCGCGACGCTGGCCGGGCAGTCCTCAGTCGCGGGCTCGCCATGGCCACGAAGGAGCGTCCTGGTCGGCTGCGGCGGCGAGTGCACGGTGACGCTCGGCTCCGACGTCGAGCGGCGGTTCGGCCTCGGCGGCCCCAACCAGGAGGCGGCCATCGGGGCGGCCCTCGCCTTCTCGGAGTGCCGGGGTCTCGTGGGCCTGTTCATGGACACCGACGGATCGGACGGTGGCGCGCAGGTCGCCGGGGGCCTCGTCGACTGGTCGACCACCCAGCGCGCCCGGCTCCACGGCATCTTGTTGCGGGAGGCGCTCGTCGAGCACGACTCGACCCGGGTCCTTCGCTCGCTCGGGGACGCCGTCGTCACCGGCCCGACCCTGACCAACGCCAACGACCTCGTCCTGATCCTGATTGGATGAGTCCATGGCCACGCCGACCGTTCCTCGTATCGCCTTCGCCGCCGACGCGGAGCCCTGGGTCGTCGAGGCGATCGCCGCGGGCGGCGGCCAGCCCGTCGGGATCGACGACGCGCCCGAGGGGCTGGTGTGGATGGACATGGCCAGCGATCGTCTCGCGGAGCTCCGACGGCTGATCGACGCCCACCCTGGCATCCGGTGGGTCCAGCTGCCGGTGGCCGGCGTCGAGGCGGCCTTCGAAGCGGGCGTCGTCGACGGTCGTCGACGGTGGACCTCGGCCAAGGGTGCGTACGCAGAGCCGGTCGCCGAGCATGCGCTGGCGCTGGTGCTGGCGGGGCTCCGCCATCTCACCGAACGCGCCCGAGCCACGTCGTGGGGCGAGCCCAAGGGCACGACCCTCTTCGACCAGCCGGTGACCATCGTGGGGGGCGGGGGCATCACGGAGGCGATGCTTCGGCTGCTGGCACCGTTCCGGGTGGAGGCGACCGTGGTCCGCGAGCACCCGGTCCCCCTTCCGGGTGCCCGCAGCACCGTGAGCGCCGACGCGCTCGTCGGCAGCCTGCGCTCGGCGACGGCAGTCGTGCTGGCTCTCGCGCTCACCCCCCGGAGCCGAGGTCTCATCGGCCAGCAGGAGCTTGCCGCGATGAGGCGCGACGCATGGCTCGTGAACGTCGGGAGGGGGGCGCTGGTCGACACGCCCGCGCTGGTCGAGGCACTGCGCGACCGCCGAATCGGCGGCGCCGCGCTGGACGTCACGGATCCCGAGCCGCTGCCCCCCGACCACCCGCTGTGGCAGCTCGACAACTGCCTCGTCACCCCGCACACCGCCGACACCCCGGATATGGTCCGACCGCTTCTTGCCGGGCGGATCTCCGAGAACGTGCGCCGGTTCGGCGCCAGCGAGGACCTCGTCGGTCTCGTCGACCCCGAGGCCGGGTACTAGCCCAGTACTAGCCCCTCCCCCCTGCGCGCTTCAAACTGGGCGAGCCACGGGGACGAGGCCGTCCTGGCTCAACGCGACCTCGCGCCCGACCTCCGGCGCGCCCTCGACGCGTGCGACCGCCAGTGGCCCCAGGGGCAGACGGACCAGCCCGACGCCGACGCCGTCGCGTACGGTGCGCCCTTCGAGGACTCCGGTCTCCACCGGCTCGTACCTCCAGGCGCTCCCGCCGCACGACGGGCAGAGCAGCACCGCCGGGAACGTCGCCTCTCCGCAGGCCGCGCACACCGGAATCGACAGGCTCATGGCCCCTCCAATACGACCGCGTTCGCGCAGCCGCCGTAGCGGTACAGCACCATCCCGTACCCGGTGACCACTGCCAGTCGGGCGTTCTCCACCTGCCGTTCTCCGGCCCTGCCCATCAACTGGGTGACGGCTTCCACCAGCCCGATCATGCCACCTGCGGCACCCGCCTGCCCGGCCGACAGCTGTCCCCCCGACGTGTTCAGGGGAAGATGCTCCTCCTCGATCCGACG
>JAJYYT010000456.1 GCA_021800645.1 Actinomycetes bacterium | reverse complement strand
TTTTCCGCGCTTGCCCTGTCCGGCGGATACAAGCCGGTCGTCACGGTCCGCGGGCGCCGGGAGAAGCCTGACCCGAGGGCGTTCGTCGGTCTCGGCAAGCTGCGCGAGATCGGGGAGGCGGTCTCACGCGAAGGACTGCGCCATGTCCTTGTCAACCACCCGCTCAGCGGGGTCCAGGCCCGCAATCTTGAAAACGGCTCTCTCGCCCGTGTCGTCGACCGCACGGGGCTCATCCTCCAGATTTTTGCCGAGCGGGCGCAAAGCTACGAAGGCAAGCTTCAGGTCGAAATCGCCCGTCTTCGCTACGCGGCAAGCCGCCTCGTCCGAGGCTGGACCCATCTCGAGCGTCAAAAAGGTGGAATCGGATTGCGCGGCCCGGGTGAAACCCAGCTCGAGACCGACCGTCGCCTCATCAACCGCCGGATCCACCAGTTGGAAGGCGAGCTCGAGACGCTGGCCCGTCGGCGGGCGTGTGCGCGCCGCGCGCGCCGTTCGGTCGAGACCGTCGCTCTCGTCGGTTACACCAACGCCGGAAAATCCACGATTTTCAATGCGCTCGCTCGAACGGACGAGGGGGAGGTCGCCGACCGTCTCTTCGCGACTCTCGATCCGAAACTTCGCCGTGTGCCTCTCACCGGCCGTCCCGATGTCGTCCTCGCGGACACCGTCGGCTTCATCCGCGAACTGCCCCACGAGCTCGTGGCGGCGTTCCGAGCGACGCTCGGCGAGATCCGGGAGGCCACACTTCTCCTGCACGTCGTCGACGCCTCGGCTCCGGACCGGCTCGAAAAGGAACGCGCGGTTCTCGATGTCCTCGGTGAGATCGGGGCGAGCGATCTTCCGCGTCTCGATGTGGTGAACAAGATCGACCGCCTCGGGGAACATCCACGGGTGGAACGTGACGCCCGCGGCCTCCCCCAGCGTGTGTGGATTTCCGCCGGGAGCGGTGAAGGTCTCGATCTTCTGCGGGCGGCGGTGTCCGAACGTCTTGTGTCCCGAGCCCGGAAAGGGCGACTGACCCTGACGGCCGGGGAGGGGGCCTTTCGGGCCGCGCTCTATCGCGTACGTGCCGTCGTGGCCGAACGCACCGACCCGCGAGGGGCCTGGGTCCTGGACCTTGTCGTCGACGAAGGTCTGTGGGAGCGACTCTGCGCTGCCCACGCCGTCGATCCGTGCCGCCTGCGTGACGGGAGCCGCGTGCGTCGAGCCGCGCCGCCTTCGCGTCGTCCCGCCCGTGAGGCCCGTGCCCGTGGGGTGGAATGAGATGCCCGAGGACAAGGATCCCTGGAAGGAGCCCCCGCAGGAGCCCGAGCTCGACCTCTGGCTGAAGAAAATCCGTGCGCGCTGGGGCCGGCGCCGTACTCCGGGTCGTGATCCCTGGCGCGGATTGCGCCGCAACCACCGGTTGACGCTTCTCATCCCGTTTGTCGTCCTCCTGGTTTTCTGGTTGAGCACGGGGTTGGTCAGTATTCCGGCGGGCCGCGTCGGTTACCCGTTCGTTCTCGGGCAGCCGGAAGGGACGCTCGGGTCCGGTACCCACTGGCTTCCTCCCTGGCCGTTCACACGCGTTCTCCTCGCCGCCGCTCCTTCACGTGGGGCGCGGCTTTTGCGTATGCACGTGCTCACGGACGACGGGCATCTTCTCGTGCTGCGGTTGCGTTACCGGATCCGTGCGCTCCACCCGCGGCGGGCGGCACTGGCCTCCGCCGGTCTCAGCCGGCTCAGGCGCGCGCGTCTTCGGCACATCCTGTCCGAGGTTTTGCTGAGCCCGGCCCTGAAAAACCCGACGACGAGCGGGGGGATCGAAACGATTCGGCGCGCCCTGATCCGCCTCTGGTCGCGTCCCCCCCCCTTGCCGCGCGGGGCGAAGACTCCTCCCGGGCGACAGGCGCCTCCCGCCGCCGCCCCGTGGGGTCGTCTCGACGTTCTCGGACTTACGCTCGTGCCGCCTCGGCCGCCTGCGGTCGGGGCGGCCGAAGCGCGCAAATCGGCACCGCCGGCCCACGCGCCTGCGAAACCCCAGGCGCCGGCCCTCGCGGCGCTATTGAAGCGCCTCGACATCGTCGACGGCTCGATCACCTTCGCCGACGAATCGATCGAGCCGCATTTCCACGCACCGGTCGAGGGACTGCACGGCACGATCATGAACGTGTCGACCTCCAAGCGCTCGATCGCGCGCATCAAACTTGCCGGACAGGTGATCAACCCGTACTCGCCCGTGGCGGTGAACGGCTCGTTCAACCCATACGGCCTCGGCAGCGACACCGACATCCGCGCGAGCTTCGACAACATCCAGCTGCCGATTTTCGATCCCTACTCCGACCGCTATGCCGGCTACGCCATCGCCAAGGGCATCCTCAGCGCGCATTTCCGCTATCGCATCAATGACCGCAACCTCAACGCCGATCACCATATCGTGGTCGAGCAGCTGCAGTGGGGCGGCCCCAGCGGCAGCAAGCAGACCGTGGGTTGGCCGATCCGCCTCGCCACGGCGCTGCTGAAAGACCGCAGCGGCGTCATCCGCATCAATCTGCCGGTCACCGGTTCGCTGAACGATCCGGACTTCCACATCGCCTGGATCGTCTGGATGATGCTGGTGCACCTGCTCGAGAAGGCCGCGCTCGCGCCGTTCGACCTCATCGGCAAGCTCTTCGCCGGCGCCGCCCAGGCGCAGTACATCGCCTTTGAGCCGGGCTCGGCCGCGCTGCCACACGCAGCGGCCGCGAGCCTCGCGGCGCTCGCGCACGCGCTCGCCAAGCGGCCGGCGCTGCGCCTCGACATCCCGGCCGGACCGGCCGGACGAGACGATGCGCGCGCGATAGAGAACGAGCATATCGATGCGCTCGCGCTGGCTCGCCTG
>JAJYYT010000455.1 GCA_021800645.1 Actinomycetes bacterium | reverse complement strand
GCCCTCACCGCCGCCGGCGGCCGCAGGGAGCCGCCGCCGCGGTCCTAACCGCGCTCGTGGCGCTGGCGACCGGCGCGTGCGGAATCGGCGCGGATGCCGCGCCCCACGTCATCGCGAAGAAGGACGTCCCGTACGGGCTGCTCGCACAGTCCCCGACGACCACGGTGCCGGCGCTCCTCAGCCAGTACGTCACGATCTACCTCGACGGCCCCCTGCGGCTCGTCGCGGTCAGCCGGTCCGTGCCGGCTCCGGTCTCCTTGCGCAGCGCGCTCACCGCGCTCGGTCAGGGACCCACCAGCCAGGAGGCGGCGGACGGCCTCGAGAGCCCCATCTCGACCGCCGCGCCGCTCACCGTGTCGAGGCGGTCGGAGACCGGACCGATCGTCACCGTCAGCGTCTCGGGATCGTTCACAAGCCTCGCGGGCCAGGACCAGGCGATCGCGATGGCGCAACTGGTCTACACGGCCACCGCGTTCCCCGGCGTGACCGGCGTCGACGTCCGCATCAACGGCCGGCCCGCCAAGGTCCCCACCGCCAAGGGCACCCTGGTGAGCGGCCCGATCGACCGGGCCGACTACCCCGATCTCGCTCCGCTCTGACGCGGCCCGCTGCGCCACGTCGCCCGTTGCGCGCAGTGTGGCGGCGGGGCGCGACCGACCTCCCCGATCAGCGGCCCCAGTAGCCGGGGGATGCCTTGGTCTCTCGAAGCGCCTCGGCAGTCTCGAACCCTGGCGCCATCGACGCGGCGGTGCCGGCGAGCACCTCGTGGTGCTCGATGCCGAGCAGCCGGATCCAGCTCTGCTGGCCCATGGTGAGGGCGATGAAGCATCCCAGCTCCACGAGCTCCGGCTCGCTGAAGTGGCGGTGGAGACGGTCCCAGAACGCATCGTCGGTGTCGAGGTGCCACGTGATCGCCTCGGCGTACGAGAGCGCCGCCTTCTGGCGATCGTCGTAGATGGTCGCCGTCTCGAAGTTGAGAAGCTGGTCGTACTGCTGTTCGACCAGACCCTGCGCGGCGGCCTTCGTCGACCGCTGGTTCCCGCAGTACTCGCATTTCACGCTACGCGACACGTACACGCGGCACAGGTCCTTGATCGCGTGGTCGCAGACACCCTCTCGAAAGAGCTGGCGCCAGCTGTCGGCGAACGCCCAAAACGCGGCGGGTACGTGGGCGCGCACCGCCGAGCTCTCCGGTCGCGGCGTTCCCTCGCGCGCGCAGCGTTCCATCTCGGCGCGCATGGCGTCGTCCATCGCACCCACCGCGACGTAGCTGATCCGTTGGGTCACCTCGGGCCCTCCCTTCCTCTCCTGACCGCTCACCGCACCGGCGCCGCCTGCTCTTCGGCCCGGGCAGGGTCGGACGCACCGCCGACCGAGACGACGCCGACCAGGACGCCCCTCGTCACATCGATCACCGAGACCGTCTCCGCACGCTCGCAAGCGACGAACGCGCACCGACCCTCGGGGTCGAAGGCGACGTGACCGGGCGCCCCCTCGACGTCCACCGACGCGACCACGCGCGGCCCGGAGATGTCCACGATGGCGACGCTCGCTGCGCCCGTGTGGGACACGACGAGCGTGCGCGCGTCGGGAGACAGCCCGAGCCCGTGGGGATACCTGCCGACCGGGACGACGCCCCTGCACTCGTACGTCGTGGCATCCCAGACCACGATGTCGTCGGAGACGAAGTCCGCGACGACCACAGCCCGGCCGTCAGGGGTGGCGACAGGGAGGTGCGGTCCCCGGCCGGCCCGCAACGTCCGGATCACCTCGTGGTCGTCGGTCCGGACGACCGAGACGTCGTCCGATGCCGTGTTGGCGACGTAGGCGAGGGCACCGTCAGGACCGAATGCCACGTGGCAGGGCGCGGTGCCGACCTCCACCCGACCTTCTGCTCGGAGAGCCCGCGCGTCGATCACGGTGACCGTCCCGTCCCCCTGGTTCGGCTGGTACGCCCACCGCCCATCCGGTGACAGTGCGATGTCGTGCGGGCTTGCTCCCACCTCGATCCTGGCTGCAGTCGAGCCGTCGGGACGCACCACGTGCACCCGGCCGTCGGCGCGGCTGGGCACCCAGGCGAGGTCCCCCCGAGGAGCGACGCTCGGCAGCAGGGGTCCGCGCCCGACCGGCGCGGTCGCAGCCGCCTCGGTCGTCAGGAGATCGACGACCGTCACGTCGTCGGAGGCGCTGTTGGCCGCGAACAGCCACCGCCCGTCGCCGGAGACGTCGACATGCTCGGGCCGGGACCCGACCCCGACGTACCCGAGCACCGTCCGGCTCGACGCATCGAGGACGACGACGCGATCAGCGGTCGTCGTAGCGAGCACGCGCCCGTCCGGCGTGCCCGCCACCGAGTGCGTGGACGAGCCGGTCTTGTCCCGTCCGCCGTCCCGGGGCACCGATCCGTCCGGATCCAGGTACAGGCGCACCCCGTCCGTGGAGCGCTCGAGCCAGGTTCGATAGCCGAGCTCCAGCAGCGTCACGAACAGGTCGACTGGCGCCGACCCGAAGTCGTCCCACACGATGGTCGAGCCGCCGCGCAGCTGGCGCGCCGCTCGGACGGCCACCGAGAGCTGGCTGCCGAGCTCGCCCACGAGCGGCAGGCGGAGCAGCCTGTCGGACCGAGGTTCGCATCCCGCGGTCATGGCCTCGGCGGCGGCTCGAGGTCCTCGGGGTCGTCGAGGTCTTCGAGGTCCTCACGTCCCGGAGCGCCGGGAAGAAGCGCCCGGCTCGAGCCCGGCCGAACTTCCCGGGCACGGGATGCCTGCGCGTCGTGCCCCAGCGCCGCCGGCGGTGGCGGCGTCACGAGGTCGAGCAGCTTGGTTGTCTGGAGGTGCACGCTCAGCTGGAAGACGTCGGGCC
>JAJYYT010000454.1 GCA_021800645.1 Actinomycetes bacterium | reverse complement strand
TTCCAGGCGGACACCCGGACGGCGATCGACCAGGACCACGCGTTCGCGGTCGCGGTGTCTTCGTACTGGTTCACGCCGAGCTACTTCGTCGCCACCTGTACCCCGACGTACGGCTACAACGTCGACGGCAACTGGGCCGGCGCTCCGAACCTCTTCGCCGCCGGGGGATCGGTTCTGACACTGAAGACGGTCGCTCCTGCGACGGCGTACCTCATCGACGAGACGCGCTCGAAGTCCGTGGCGATCCTCGCCTACAGCGTCTCGACGTCGTCGGACCTGTGCCGCACGACCGGCAGGCTGCTTCGAGCGGCCGGCTACCACGTGAGCTTCACAGACCTCCGGCTCCCGCCGATCGACGCCAACCTCACGCCTGATGTCCAGCGGATCCAGCACGCGGGTGCCGACTTCGTCATCTCGTGCATGACAGTGACAGGCAACGTCGAGCTCGCGCGCGATATCCAGGAGTACGGGCTGCACGTGCACCAGCTCTGGTTCGACGGCGCCGACGCGACCGTGGTGAAGAAGTACAAGGACCTGCTCCAGGGCGTCTACTTCGACCTCCTGAACGTCCCGGAGTCCGCCGCGCGCGTCTACCCGGGCGTCTACCCGGGGCTCGAGACCTACCTGAAGGCGATGCGCCGCTACAGCCCGGGCTACGCGGACAACGCGCTGGCGCTCGACGGCTGGGAGTCCGCCGCGCTGATGGTCGCAGGGATCCGCGCGGCTGGCCGCCACCTCACCCAGGCCGCGGTCGTCGCGGCGACCAACCGTCTCACCGCCTTCACCGCCGGCGGGCTGGAGGAGCCCATCGACTGGGAGACCGCGCACTTCGCCTCGACACGCACGGCCTGCAGCGCCTTCGAGGAGGTGAAGGGGGCCGCCGCGCTCCCGGTGCTCGGGAAGGGCAAAGAGGTCTTCGTCTGCTTCAGGACCTCGGACGTGCGCCACCCGAAGCCCATCGCGCCGCCGCGGGGGATCCCCGGACCCCAGCACGGCTGATCCGCTGCAGATGGAGCAGCTGCTCGGGTTCGCCGTCCCGGGGATTCCTTACGGCTGCGCGTACGCGGTGTTCGCCGTGGGGCTCGTGCTCACCTACCAGACGACCGGCGTCTTCAACTTCGGCTACGGGGCTCAGGCGTACGCATCGGCGTTCGTGTTCGCATGGCTCGTCGACGGTCACGGGTGGTCGACGTGGGCGGCCTTCGTCGGCTCTGTCGTGATCCTCGGACCCGGCCTCGGGCTCGTCTTCGACCGCTTCTTGTTCTCGCGCATTGCGAGCACGAACACGACCGCGAAGGTCGTGACGGGCCTGGCCCTGCTCGTCGGCATCCCTGCCCTGCTGCCGGTCGTCTTCGGCAACGAGAACCTCGTCGGGGTGCCGAGCATCCTGTTCGCACCCGGCACCGTGTACTTCCATCTCGGGCCGGACGTGCCGGTGAACGGGATCTACCTCAGCGCCGTGCTGCTCGCCGTCGCGATGCTGGTCATCCTCGTGCTCCTCCTGCGCACGACGAGCCTGGGGCTCGAGATGCGCGCCGCGGTCGAGAGCCGTCGGCTGCTCGAGCTCGAAGGCGTCGCCGCGGTGCGCGTGACCGCGACCGCATGGGCCGTCTCGGGTCTCATGGCAGGGCTCGCAGGGGTGTTGCTCGCTCCGACCGAGGTGACCGTCCAGGCACAGGACTACGTGACGCTCATGGTGGCGGCGATCGCGGCGGCCGCGTGCGCGGCGATGGGATCGATGACCGTCGCCGCAGTGGTGGGCGTGCTCATTGGAGTGGTGAGCCTGACCGCCCAGGGCTACCTCCCGACGTCCAGCTTCTGGTACTCGGCAGTGCTCCCGGCGTTCCCCTTCATCGTCCTCGTGGGCGCGCTGCTCTTCGTCCCGAGGCTTCGCCGCCTCGAGCAGGTGCAGGACCCCTTGTCGACGGTGGATCCGCCACCGCCCCTGCCGACGGCCCGAGTGAGAGGGCGGGAGATCGACCGGCTGGTGCACACGGCCTTCTGGCTGCTCGTCGTGGTCTTCGTCGGGTCGATGCTCACCTGGATGCCCACCTCGTGGGAGACCGTGCTGAACCAGGGGATGGCGTACTCGGTGATCTTCCTCTCCGTGACGCTCATCACCGGGACCGCGGGCCAGCTCTCCCTCGCGCAGGCCACCCTGGCCGGCGTCGCCGCGTTCAGCGCGGGCCAGCTCGCGAGGCACTTCGGCCTCGACTTCCTCGCCGGCGGCGTCCTCGGCTCGCTGGCGGCGTCCGGCGTGGCAGGGCTCCTCGCGCTCGCGTCGCTGCGGCTCCGGGGCCTGGGCCTCGCGCTCATGACCTTGGCCGCCGCGCTGTTGTTCGACGTCGCGATCTTCCCCGCACAGGCGGTGAGCGGCGGGACAGGCGGGATCCAGCTGACAGCGCGCTGGCTTCCCCTGGATCTTCTGGCGCCCAACGGCCATGCCTACTTCCTGCTCGTGTTCCTGGTGCTCGTGGTCTGCGCGGGCGCCGTCGCGCTCGTCCAACGCGGCACGGTGGGACGGTTCCTCGCTGCGATGCGTGGCAGCGAGCTCGGTGCTGCAGGCGTGGGCGTGAACATCGCCTGGCAGCGCGTGCTCGCCTTCGTGCTCTCCGGCGCCCTCGCCGGGGCAGGTGGGACGCTGCTCGCGATCCAGCAGACGGTGATCGCCCCGGGAGAGTTCAACTACCAGCTCTCCCTGGCCTTCGTGGTGATCGTGGTGACGACCGGGGTCGGGACCGTCGAGGGCGCGATCCAGGCAGGTGTGGGGCTCGTCGTGGTCGAGCAGCTGCTGCAGTACGCGCCACAGCGGCTCCAGGGTCTCGCCTTCGTGCTCTTCGCGCTCGGCGCGCTCACCTATGC
>JAJYYT010000453.1 GCA_021800645.1 Actinomycetes bacterium | reverse complement strand
CGGGTCGGACACCACATTGGGGGGACCCGGCACGAGTCGACGTGCCGACCACCGTCGTTTGAGCCGACGCGTCCGCTGACCGGCGTGCGTCTCGAGATCCACGTCCAGCCTGGAGCGAAGGCGGAATCGGTCGGAGGCGCGCACGGCGGCGCTCTGGTGGTGCGTGTGCGCCGCCCCGCCGAGAAAGGGCGCGCGACGGCGGCGGCCCAGCACGCGCTCGCACGCGCGCTGGGCGTCCACGATCGCGACGTCCACCTCGTGGCTGGCGCGACGTCTCGCCGCAAGATCGTCGAGATCGACGTCGACGCCCGAGAGCATGAGTCGATCGCCCGCCGGATCGACCAGCTTCGGCGCTCCGGGGACGGCGCACGGTTGGACCCGGGCTCCGAGCACGCCGATCCCGTCGGGCCGCGCTGAGGGTCTAGAGCTGCGCAGGGCCCGAGGGCCTCGCCTCCTCGACGAGCTTCGAAGCCTCCTTCGCCGGGATCGGCCTGCTCCACCACGCGTCCGAGCCGCCCGCGTGCGCTGTCGGTTCCTCCGCCTTGCGCATTTCTCCGGTCCGAGTCCGCGCGACACCGCCCGCTCCCATGTCGTCCGCTGGCAAGTTCCCTGGTCAGGCGAGCGCGGCGACGTGCGCCGACCGCGGCGCAACCGGGAGAAGATGGTGTCGGCCCCCCGGGGGATGGGGATGGGGATGGGGGGCCGACACCTCACAGACCGTTACTGAAACCCCCGCCCATGGAGCATAGGGAACCACACGGTCCGCGACTTCAAGATGATCACCTCATGGAGACCAACGCACACATTCTCGCAGAGAAGGTCCATAACTCCATGCCACCTCCCCCTGCTCCCCGCGAGGCACCATCCGAGACATCGCCAGCATAGCAGCTTCCTGCAGGAGCGTGACCTGCCCCATTCGCACTTGCCGTGGCGTCACGGTCCGACCGGCTCGCACATGCCCCGGGCGATGCGCACTGCCATGGCGACCGCGGTCGCAGGGTCGCGGGCGGTTCGGATGCCCGGATCGGGGCCGGGGTCCCCGCTACGGCGCAGCTCCCACGTGAAGAGCCCGATCACCGGCCGACCGAGCTTGAGCGCGAGAGCGATCTCCGAGAGCGTGCCGTACTCGCCGCCCACGGCCACGAGCGCGTCCGAGGCCCGGACGACGACGAGATTGCGTCCCTCGCCGAGCCCCGTCGGCACGACGACGCTGACCCAGCGGTTGGCCGCGCTCCGCCGCTCACCCGGCAGGATCCCGACCGTCGTCCCTCCTGCGGCACGCGCCCCGCGGCAAGCCGCCGCCATCACGCCACCCAGGCCTCCGGTCACGACCACGACGCCCTCCTGCGCCAGCCGGTGCCCGACCTCTTCTGCGAGCCGCTCGTCGCGCGGACTGCAGTCCCGTGCGCCGACGACGGCGACGCTGATCGTCGCGCCGGTCACGGTGAAGTCATCGGGCGGCGTCCGCCCCGCGCACGTCGACCCATCCGCGGTCGGGGCACCAGCGACGCACAGCACGTGCTGGGACACCTGCCACCACCGAACGGTCAGGCACGTGCCCTCGCACCACTGCGCCAGCGGCCACCACCACGTGCCGACCGATCTGGGCTCCTGGGAGCACGACCACGTGCGCGCCGAGCCAGCTGCCTGCACCGATCGACACCGGGGCCTCGACGGGCCACTGCCGGCCGATCGGCTGGTCGAGATCCTCGTAGGCGTGGTTCTGGTCGGTGACGTAGACGTACGGGCCCGTCTGGACGTCGTCGCCGATGTCGATCGACCAGTGTCCGACCACGTGGCTGCCGCGCCCGATGACGCAGCGGTCACCGATGCGCACGACCGGTGAGCTCAGCAGCTCTTGACCAGGTGCCATCCCCGCGGTCAGCGACACGTAGGGGCAGATCATCGTTCCCGATCCGACCTCGATGTACCGCTCGTTGTAGATGGTGCCCGGGGGAAAGGCGATGAGGCTGCCCTCGCCGAAGGCCGCGAACCGCCGGGCCCCCTGGTCATAGGGGCCGACTGCGGCAGCGAAGGAGGCCCACTCCCATCCCCGTCGAAGTGCCTCGGCGCTCGCGCGCCGCACAGCGGGGCGAATCCGCCGCGACCAGGTCATCCTCGCCGCACCCTACACGCGCGCCCGGAGATCTCCTCCTTCGTCGTCGTGCCCGACTGCGCTTCATGGGCGCCGCTTGCTTCGTGCGCGTGCGCTCGCTCTGGCAGACTCGAGCAGCATGGGCAGATGGGGACGGCAGCGAAGGGCACGCCGCACGCCGACACCGGCGCGCGATGGTCAGGTCCCGGTCCGATCGCTCCGGACGAGCACCCCCTTTCGGGTCGCCCTCGCGCTCGTCGGGGCAGGATGCCTTCTCGCAGGCTGCGCGTCGGGCAGCCCCGACGCCGCCAAGAGCCCGACGAGCCCGAAGCGTCCGACGAATTCTGCGGCTCCGGGCCCGACGTCGGAGCCCGCGCCCGCGGCTGCAGACAAGGTCGCGACGGGGCCGGTCTGCCCACTGACGGGCACTCCCACGCCGCACGGAACCGTCCCCGACCGCTCCGCGTTGGCAGTGAAGGTCGACAACTACCCGACAGCGCGGCCCCAGACGGGCCTCACAGCCGCCGACATCGTCTTCGAGGAGCCCGTCGAAGGTGGGATCACGCGTTACGTCGCGGTGTTCCAGTGCCGCGCCAGCGCGGTCGTCGGTCCCGTGCGCTCGGCGCGCAATATCGACATCGGCATCCTGGGCGAGTTCGGGCACCCACTGCTCGTCCACGTGGGCGGCATCCAGCCGGTCCTCAACAACATCCGCGCCTCGCCGATCAACGACTTCGAGCTCGGCGACTACACCACATCGATCGCGCA
>JAJYYT010000452.1 GCA_021800645.1 Actinomycetes bacterium | reverse complement strand
ACAAGATCGCGTCGATGCAGGCGCGCGCCGGTGCGATGGACGAGCTGCTCGCGTCCGGCGCACTGACCGACCTCACCACCCCGGTGACAGACATCCAGGCAGAGCTGGACAAGGCGCAAGCCGGGAGCCAGGTCGACCGGGAGATCGCGGCGCTCAAGGCGCAGCTCGCATCGAGCGGACCCGCCGGAGCTCTGCCCACTGCCGAAGCCGCGTCGCAGCCCCCGCCGGTCATCGACGCCGTCGTGGAGCCCGAGACCGCGCAGGGTGCGGCTGCTCCGGCCGCCGCCACCGGCGCCCCTGAGGGTGCGGCTGCCCCCACCGTCGCCGGCGCCCCTGAGGGTGCGGCTGCCGTGGGGGGTGACGTCGCAAGCGCTGCCGGACCCGGCACAATTGACGGGCAGGCAACGGCAGAACCGACAACGGCCCAACCGACAACGGCCGAAGCGGCAACGACCGACGACGTGAGCACTGGAGGCACCGAGCAATGACCAGGGCAGGACGGATCCCCGCAGATCGGGGGCTCACGATCCGTATGTTCCTGACGGGGCTCTTCCTCGTCATCCTCTATGGGATCTTCGGCGCGATCCTTTGGGAGGTCTTCAAGAGCTTCGTCGTCTTGTTCGTCGTCATCTTCGGCCTGCTCTTCCTGCAGTACTGGTTCTCCGACAAGATCGCCCTGTGGGGTATGCACGCGCGGATCGTCACGCCCGAGCAAGCGCCCCAACTGCACGGCGCGGTCGACCGGCTCTGCGCGCTGGCGAACATGCCCAAGCCCAAGGTGGCGATCGCCGACACCGACATGCCAAACGCCTTCGCCACGGGCCGCAACCCGAAGGCTGCGGTCGTCTGCGCGACGTCCGGCCTCCTGCGCCGGCTCGACGAGCCCGAGCTCGAAGCGGTGCTCGCGCACGAGCTGTCCCATGTGGCGCACCGCGACGTCGCGATCATGACGATCGCT
Organism: Actinomycetes bacterium; assembly: GCA_021800645.1. Next base: position 1,905 of record JAJYYT010000452.1, on the reverse strand, counting down.
GCCTCCCTCGGCGTGCTCGCGGGCCTCATGACGCGCATGATGCTGTTCTCGGCGATCCTGGGAGGCGGAGGACGCGGGGGAAGCCGCAACCAGGGCGCCGGCCAGATCGTGCTGCTCGAGATGGGCATCATGCTCGTGTCGATCGTCGTCTATGCGATCAGCTACCTGCTCACGATGGCGCTCTCGCGCTACCGGGAGCTCGCCGCGGACCGGTCGGGCGCGATCTTGATCGGCAGGCCGTCACTGCTCGCCTCCGCCTTGGTGAAGGTGTCGGGCGACATCGCTCGAATCCCGACGCGCGACCTTCGCAAGGCCGAAGCCTTCAACGCGTTCTTCTTCGCCCCGGCGATGACGACCAGGCCGGGACAGCCAGGCCAGGGCAACGGCTTCTCGCTCAGCACGTTGTTCTCCACGCACCCGACGCTCCAGCGCCGCCTCGCCCAGCTCTCCCAGCTCGAGGCGCAGCTGAGCCAGCCTCGCTGAGACCCGCGGGCAGCGCCCAGTTCCCGTGGGTCTCCTCGACACCCTCTTGGGCCGCACGAAGCCCGTGCGCCCCAACCTTGACGCGCTCTTCGCCCTGCCCTCCGCCGCGGTGACCCTCCAGAGCTCGGCCGGCCTCGTGCTCTCGGGCAGGGCGGGGATCTGCTGGATGCCTCCGGCCGGTCAATCCGCTGCCGACGTGCAGCGCGAGATCTCCCAGCTCCTCGACATCCCCGACGACCCCACGGAGGTGGGCCAGGCGACGGCCGAAGGAGCCACTGCGGACGCAGGAAGCGCAGCGCTCGCCGCAGCTGCCACGCCGGGCGAGCCTGCCACTCCTGCCACTCCTGCCACTCCTGCCACTCCTGCCACTCCTGCCACTCCTGCCACTCCTGCCACTCCTGCCACTCCAGGCGCGCCCGGCGGCACCAGGAGAGCGGGCCTGCTCACCCAAGCCGAGGACGCGTACGGCTACAGGTGGCTCCTGCTCGACGACGACGACGTCGAGGACCTGGTCAACCGGGTGCACCTGGTGAACTCCCTCCTGGTCGAGAACGGTTGGGGCCCCCAGCTCCTGTGCTCGGTGTTCGGCGTCGTTCCCGGACCCGACGCCGACAGCTCGGCACGACCCTTCTACCTCGTCTACCTCTTCAAGCGCGGCACCTTCTACCCCTTCGCCCCGGTCGGCAAGGAGCGCCGCGACAACGAGCTCGAGCTGCGGGTCCGCTCGCTCCTGGGCTCGGACCTGCCGGTCGAAGCCGACCTCTCCCGGTGGTTCCCGCTGTGGGACCTCCCTGTTCGCTGACTTCTCGACGCGCCACCTTGGTCGGGCCCTGCGTGGACGGCGAGCCCTGCGGACGCCACATCCCGCTCGACGGCGCGGTGAACTTCCGCGACCTCGGCGGCTACCGGACCGTCGAGGGGCGGACGATCCGCTGGAGGTCGCTGTTCCGCGCGGACAACCTCTCTCGCCTGAGCCGGCCGGACCGGGCGGTCGTACGCAGCCTCGGGATCGCCACGGTGATCGACCTTCGGTCGCGCGCCGAGGTCGATCTCGAGCGGTTCCCTGTCGACGAGATCCCCGTCTGCTTCCATCACCTCCCGCTCACCGCCGACCTGCCGCCGTTCGACGAGTTCCGCAGCGGTCCCCAGTGGTTCGCCGGCCATTACCTCGACATCGCGCGCCAGGCGGGCGACCGGATCGCGCAGGCGGTCGCCATCGTCGCCCAGCGCCAATCGCATCCTGTCGTCGTCCACTGCGCCGCCGGGAAGGACCGGACCGGAGTCCTCGTGGCGGTGCTCCTCGCGCTGCTCGGCGTCCCCGACGAGACCATCGCCGAGGACTACGCGCTCAGCACGAAGGCGATGGACGCGCACCTCGGCCGGCTCCTCGCGCGCCTCCCCGAGCACGAGCAAGAGATCCGC
>JAJYYT010000451.1 GCA_021800645.1 Actinomycetes bacterium | reverse complement strand
AGTCGAGAAACTGCTCGACGGATGGCAGCAGGCGATGGAGAGCCCCGACAGCGTGGCGTGGGTGGTGCACCGGCTCCGTGAGCGTGGTGTGCTCTCGACCGACGAGTCGTTCACAGCGTGAAGAGATGCGCGTCGTCGTCGACCTCGAGAAGGTCGTCGTCGTCCTGCGCGACGCCGACGACGTCGCCAGCGCCACGGTGGTGGTCGCCGCACCTCCCGGTGCGAGCGCCGCGCGCCAGGCGACAGTGCACCGGCTTGCCGACGTCCTCTGCGCGACGAACGTGGGAACCCTCGAGTCCGACAGTGTGGCTCGGCTCCGAGCGGACGCGGTCCGGTTCCACGCAGCGGGAGGGGTAGGCGAGGACTGGGAACGTCGGTTCGCCGGCACTTGCCAGAGGTACGGCGACGACGACGTCGTGCCAGCGGCGGTGATCTGGCCGGACCAGCTCTTCGGGCTCGAGGCCTGACCGGCGGCTAGCTGTGCGCGTAGTCGGGGCGGATCGGTGACGCGTACCCCGAGAGCGGCGCGACCGACCCCGGGATGTCCGCCTTGGCTTGGCCCGTCCCGACCTCCACCACGCTGAAGCCCGTGCGGTCGCCGTCGCCGTTCACGACGTCGGGCCCCCGGGCCCCTCGTTGGTAGCCGGTCACGATCGCGACGTGGGCCGCGTTGCCCGATGTGGGGTCGAGGCCGTAGACGGCGACGTCGCCGGGCTGGGGAGTGTAGCCGCTCCCGAGTGGATGCCAGGTGCCGTGGGCGACGGCCCAGAGGTAGAAGCTCCCTGCCGCGGCGTTGATGTCCGTCCGTGTGTAGCCGTAGGTGAACGGGGCGCCGCCCTTGCGCCAGACCCACGCCGCGAAGTCCGCGCACCACTCCTCGGCGCGCAGGCCGTGGCCGCAGGCTGTGCCCGCGCCCCAGTAGGCGCTGTACTTGTTGCAGTAGGAGTGGGGCGGGTCGGTGCGGTAGCCGAGCTGGGACTCGGCGATCTCGACGAGCCGGGCGCGAAACGTTGTGGAGGGGAGCGGCGGGAGGCTCGACCCGCTCGACCCGCTCGACCCGCTCGACGCGCTCGACCTGGCCGACCCGGCTGACACCGAGAGACCCGCGGCGACGAGGGCGAGCACCACGACAGCAGCGACGATCACGAGGGCTCCAGCGCGTCGCCGACGTACCCGAAGCGAGGCACGCCGGCGTCCTGACGACGCGCGCTGCGGCGGGGCCGGCCGCGGCGCAGGCCGCGACGGTACGCGGCGTGGCTCAGGCCACGACGAAGTCGCCCCCGCAGTCCTGGCACGGGGGCCACCACGAGACGCCGGGTCTGCCCGCACGGCTACACCGGCGGACGAACGCCTCGGAGCTCGACGGCGGGGTGTGCTCGGGTCTTGCAGCGGTGGCAGCGACGCTTCCTCCCTCTGTCACGGACATTGAGCCGGCCGTCAGGCCGGTCGTCGGGCCGAGGATGCGGACGCCGGTTCGCGCCAGCTCCCCTTCTCCCCTTCTCCATCTGCCCGACCGCAACGATAACGACGCCCGATGCACGCAGCGTGCCACGGGCGGCAGCAGTCGGCATGGCTGCACTCGACCGGTGCTGCGCCCGACGTCGCCGTGCGTCAGCTGTGTGTCGGCGCTCTCGCTGGGACTGTGCCAGGTGTCGGGCCGCCGGGGACCGGAGACTGCGGTGTCGGGCTCTTCGCGGCTGCGCATTGGGCGCGTAGCGCAGGGATCAGGTTCGCCTCGGACGTCCTCCCGATCTCCTGGAGGGTGGTCATGAGCGGGTTGAAGGCCGGGTCTGCCGAGGTCGCCCGGGCGGCGAGCGGCAGCGCCTCGGAGAGCTGCGCGGCCGCCTGCTCCACCTTCGCGCGTGCCGTCGTGCTGGTCGTGGCGTGCTGGGCTTGGCTGTAGAGGCGGATCGAGGCGCTCACATGGTCGCAGGCCATGAGCGCGAGCGAGCTTCCGGCGTTGGAGCATCCGCCGAGCAAGAGCGCCGTGCCGACGGAGACGGCGAGCACGGCTGGGAGGCGTCCGGGGCGCAGGCGGCGCCGGCCTGCGGGCGAGCCCCCCGCAGCGGTCATACGAGCCAGGTCTCGGCAGCCTCGAGCAGGAAGCGGCTGACCGCGAGGCATCGGTCGAAGACGTCGCAGAGAAGCTCCTCGCCCGCGAGCACGCGGGCGAGGGACACGGGGTGCCGCGCGACGATGTTCAGCCTTCGCTCGGGGCCGTCGGTCGCGGACGCGAACGAGTCGATGGCGGACACCTCGAGGGGGAGCTCGATCCCGCCGATTCCTGCGAGGTCGATCGCCAGGCGGAGCAAGTCGGGGCCGTGTGGCAAAGGCGGCAGCGCCCACGTGAAGGTCAGCGGGAAGTGGAAGTCGTCGGGAGGCTCCTCGTCGTCGGAGAGCTCCATCACCACGTCCTCGAAGGACAGCAGCACCCGCGGATCGACCTCGAGCGCGAGATGGAGGTCGAGCGGTCCTCCGCAACCCTCCTCAGGGTGGAGGTCCACCTCCCAGACCTGGCGCAGGGAGTACGTCTCCACGAAGTGCCGCTCGTCGTGGACGTGGAACCCGTGGTCCACGGAGTGATCTTTCAGGTCGGCGACGTAGCCGGCAACGTCGATGGCAGCCACAGTAGGTACGAGCCTAGGGGGTGCCTGTGCCACCCGTGGTCCGCCGCGGGGGCGAGCTCCGCTTGGTCCCGCCTGTAGTGTCCCTCCCGGTGAGCGGACCGGTCGACGACCCCGAAGAGCTGCTCTCGGTGCTCGCCGAGGGAGCCAGCGCCGCGCGCCGCGCGCTGGACGGGATCGACCCTGCCGACCGTCGCCGAGCTGGCAACCGGCCGGGCCAGTACGCCTGCGACATCGTCACGGACGACGC
>JAJYYT010000450.1 GCA_021800645.1 Actinomycetes bacterium | reverse complement strand
CCCTGCACCTCGCCCGGAAGGTCGATCCCGGTCAGGTCGCCGAAGCCGTACTCGTGCGCGACCTTCTGGATGGCTGTAGCTCCGTACCGGGCGCGTGTGCGCCAGAAGTGCAGGCCCAATGTGTAGAAGAAGTAGTCGTCCGATTCGGTCAGCCCGAGGCGGATTGTGATGATGCCCGCGTCGAAGGCTGTCGCGTCGTGGAACGTGCACTTCCCGACGCATGTCGGGTACCCGTGCGACCTGACTGTGAAGACCCCGGTGTCGTCGATCGTTGTCGAGATGCCGATGAGGCCGTCCTGGAGCGCCGCCGTCGCCGTGGCGAGCTTGAAGGTCGACCCTGGGGTGTAGAGCCCCTGGATCGCGTAGTCGTTGAGGGGGCAGGCACCTGTCGCGACGGTACAGCCGGCCTTGAGCGCGTCGTAGTTGGCCGTCGAGATGCCGCCCACCCATTCTGTGAGGCTGTAGGACGGATTGGAGGTCAGCGCGAGCACTGCACCGGTATTCGCGTTGAGCACGACGGCGGCGCCGTTCGGTGCCGCGGGATGGTGCCCGAATGTGAGGTGGGTGCGGTCCGCAGCCATGTCCTGTGTGAGGGCCTGCTGGGCGTACTTCTGGAGACTCGCTGTGATGTTGAGCTCGACGGTGTCTCCCTGGACCGGCGGAGTCTTGCGCACGACCCCTACAGGTGTGCCGGTCGGGGTGACCTCGAGTGTCTCGCGGCCGGGCTTGCCGCGCAGGTAGCGCTGCTCGACGGCTTCGACCCCGGCTTTGCCGATCTGGGACGTCGGCGTGTAGCCCTGGTTCGCGTCCTTCTTCAGCAGTGTCGCTGTGATCGGTCCGGTGTAGCCGAGCACCTGCGTCGCGGTTGTCCCCCCCTGCGGGTAGTCGCGAACCGTCACCTGGACCACTGTGACGCCGGGGAACTCGGAGCGGTGCGTGCTCAGGTACTGCACCAGCGCGGGCGAGGCGTTCTGCAGCACGGGCACGGGTTCGTAGGAGTTGTACTGGAGATCTGTGAGCGCGGCCCGCACCGACGTCGGCGTCATCCCGCACAGGGCCGCCACCTTCCCGACGATCGCCGGGTTCGACACGGCCTCGGCTCGCGAGAGCACGACTTCGTTCTCCACCTTGTTCCCGGCGAGCACGGTGTCTCGGCGGTCCACGATCAGTCCTCGAGGCGGGGGAATTGTCACGGTCCGAAGCACGTCCTGGTTGACCGCCGACGCGTACTGGTGGCGGTTGATCACCTGGAGGTCCCACAGCCGGAGCGCCATCACCGCGAAGAGCACGAAGACGATCGCCCCCACCACGCGTATGCGGACCCTCGGACGAGAGGGGACCTCCTCGGGAGCGGCGACGAAGGCGGCGACGTTGACGCTCCGGCGCGGCCGCATGCGAAGGTGCCGGGCACGGTGCGGATCGCGCCCGCTCGCGCGGCGAGCCTTCCCGCGGGCCGACGGCCTCGGGAAGAGCCGGCCCCCGCGAAAGGGATGGCGTCGACCTCGGCGGCTCATCGACGTCTGCTCCCGACGGGCTCCCCGGCGGACGGCTCGAACGCCCAGCGCATCAGGCGCACCGCAGGTCCGGCGAGCACGGCATTGGCGACGGAGACCACCGCGACGACGGCTGCCAGGTCCACGTGGAGGAACTGAGACTCCCCGAGCACCGCGCCGAGCACGGCGTACAGCATGACCGCGACGACGCTCGCACCGAGCGCGACCAGCGTCGGCAGGCCGCGAACCTCCCGTACGGCCCCGCCCGAGACCGCGCCCACCCCGAAGCCGACGACGGTACCGACGAGCGCGGTCATCCCGAGCGGCGTAGGCGAGAGAAGGTCGACCGCGATCCCCGCGACGAACCCCACCGCAGCACCGTCGACCGGTCCCCCGACGATCCCAGCCGCGATGGGCATGAGGTACATGATCTCCGGTGAGGCGCCGCTCACCCGGACATCGAGCACCACCGTCGTCTGGGCCAGCAACGCAACGGCGACGAGCAGCAGGGTGCGGGCCACGACGCGGCCGCTCATCGCGCCGCTCCCCGGCTCACGACGAGCCAGACCACTGGATCACCTCCAGATAGGTCAGGTCGTTCAGGTCGGCGAGGGGGCGCGCAGTCACCTGCTTGTCCGCAGCGCCTACCACGCTGTGCACCGAGGTCACCTTTGCAACCGGGATGCCGGCCGGCAGGGCACCGCCCTGGAGCCCGCTCGTCACGATGAGCTCGCCGACGAAGACGTGCGCTGTGGAGGGTACGTACTGGATCTGGAGGAGCCGGCCCGCCCCGGCTCCGTCGAGGGTCGCGGCCTGCTGGTGCCCGAACGAGACGCCGATCTGGGATTTCCCGTCGGTGAGCAAGCGGACCGTGGCGCCGGTGGGCGTGACTGTCGCCACCTCGCCCACCAGTCCTCCCGGGCCGACGACAGGGTCCCCCGCCGTCACACCCTGGTCGCGACCCTTGTCGATGTTGACGGTCGCGGCGAAGTTCGAGACGTTCTGAGCTGTCACCTCTGCCGTGACCGTCGGCAGGGAGGCGACCGACGGAAGCTTGTCGGTCGCGAGCAGCCGTTGGAGCGCCGCGTACTGCCGCTGTGCAGCCGCGTCCGAGGCCTGCCGATGCTCGAGCCGGAGGATCTGGTCTTGCAGCTTCTGGTTCTCCGCTTCGAGCGAGCTGTAGTTCACCGCTCCGGCGAAGAACCGACCGATCGGGTCGAGCACGCCGTTCACGCCGTGGCGGAGCGGGGAGTAGACGTCGGAGGCCAGGGACTTGAGCCCCGAGGTCAAGGACGCGGCGCGTCCGGTCTCGTCGAGCGTGATGATCGTGACCGAGAGGAGCACGAGCACGAGGAACGTCGCGAGCGTTCGACGCGACCTCCG
>JAJYYT010000449.1 GCA_021800645.1 Actinomycetes bacterium | reverse complement strand
CGACGCTGCCCGAGTCCTCCCACTTCCCGGTCGGCTGATCAGTGCCACGAGATCTGCGCCCGCCGGCGCATTCCTCGGGTGGGGGACCCGGAAGCGGCAGTGCGGAGCCATGCTAGGGCGGGCCGTCGCCGGGCACGGCGTCCTCGGCCGGGTGGCTCACGGCTGTCAGCGTCGAGGCGGCCGGAGCCGCGGGGGCCGTCGGCGCAGCCGGTGGGGGAAGCGGCGTGCTGGGTGTGGACACCACCCCTGCCGCGAGCATCGCGGAGTTCGGGATCCGAAGCACGCCGTCGTCGGTCTGCAGCGTGACGTAGGTGAGGGACAACTCCAGGACCCTCGCGTCGAAGATCCCCCCGAGCGAGCCCGAGCGCACACGGATGCGCTGACCGACACGGAACGGCTTGGCCATGATGAGGACGAGCCCGGCGAAGACGTTGCCGAGGCTCTGCTGGGCCGCAATGCCGAGCACGACCCCCGCGAGACCTGCGCCGACGAGGAGGTGCTCGATGGACACGTTCAGCACGGCGAGCACGCCGAAGATCACGATCAGGTAGCCGACCGCGCCCGCGATGATCCGGATGGCGCTGCCGGCGGTGGGCAAGGACATCGAAGACACGTGGTGCGCGAGGAGCCGCGAGACTCGGTTCGTCGACACGGTGCCGAAGACGCACAGGGCGCCCGCGCTGGTCCAGGCGATGAGACGCGCGTTCAGGTGAGGCCCCGAGACGTGGCCGAAGGCTGAGCCGGCGACGAGGGCGGCGAGCGCGACGGCGCCGGTGAAGACGGCGACCGCCCAGCGACGCCACGTCGACGGGGCTGGCGCACCAGTCACGGTCGCGGCCCGCCCTGTTCCCTCGTCGTCACGGTCACCGCACCTGTCCCTGCACTCTCGTCCCGGGCCGCCGCGCCGACGTGCCTTCTGCCAGCCTCGGTCCCGCCGGACACCCTCGGGAGCGGCCCGCCGGACACCCTCCCGCCGGACACCGGCCCGCCGGACACCCTCGGGACCAGCCCGCCGGACACCCTCCCGCCGGACACCCTCGAGACCGGCCCGCCGGACACCGTTGGGACTCTCCCGCCGGACACCCTCCCGCCGGACACCTTGGGACCGAGGGTATCGAAGTTGCCGGAGCGCCGTCTGGCTGCCGACGTTCGTTGACCGTGAGGCGACCGCAAGCCCGGCCCTTCAGGGCCTGATGAGCGAGCCCAAGCGTTGTGAGCTTTCCGTAGACAGCGATGCGCTCGAGAGGTGCTCCGCTGCACGAGGCGCAAAGGGAGGCGCACACGGAGGCGCACACGGAGGCATGGACAGGGGAAGGCGAGCGAAGATGGGAACGATGTGGTCGAAGTCCCTCACGCGTGCGAAGGTCACGAGCCCTCGCTCGACTCGGCCCCGATGCCGAGCACGGCGCACGCCGCCTCGACCGCGATCGCCGTGTCGGCGTCCGGGTCGTCTCCTGGATGCGCGTGCACGAGCACGCCGTGGACGGCGCCCAACGCGGCGCGCACGCGCGCCCGCTGCCCGAGGTCGGGCTGGTCGGTGCCCGCGAGCAACGGGACCAGACGCTCGAACAACGATCGCGCCACGCGAAGGCACGCGCTCTTCTTGACCGACGGATCGCTCGCGAGAACGCGAATCAGCTCCGCGTGCCTCCCGACGAGGCCGGCGTACCCCTCGACGAGGAGACGGCCTGCCATCGGGGCTGACTTCGCGCCGTCAGGTTCGACCAGCGCTGCGAGCTCTCCCAGCGCGGGGCCAACGATGGCCGCGAGCAGGTCCTCCTTCGTGCGGAAGTGGTAGTAGAGCGCCGCCTTGGTGAAGCCGAGCCGCTCGGCGATCTCGCGCGTCGAGGTCGCCGCGAACCCGCGGTCCGCGATGAGCTCGAGCGCCACCTGGAGGATCCGGGCCCGCGTCTGATCCCCATGCGCGGCATGGCCCGCCCGCGGCGCGTCGGGGGCATGCCCTCGCCCTGCGGTCCCGAGACGCAATGGCTCGTCGCGACCGCACGCGTCAGGCTCTTCCTCGCTCCCCTCCGTCGTGCCCCAGACCATGCCCGCGAGCATACGAGTTGACTTGACGGTCGACAAGTAGGTAACTTGCCAGGCGACAAGTAGAACTTCTGCTGAACGCCGATGGCCTGGGTGCGGCTCAGGCTCGCGGGGACCGATCGAGGGACAGGAGCAACCCATGTTCGCAATGCTCGGGCGGACCGTCGTGCGCCATCCCTGGCGCGTGATCGCGCTATGGCTTGTCGCAGCAGTCGTCATCATCGGCTTCGCCCCGAAGCTCACGACGACATCGAGTGAGGTCTCCTTCCTGCCCGACCACTACCAGTCGGTCCAGGCCCAGCACCTCCAAGAGAAGGAGTTCCCGAACGCCGCGACCCCAGCCGCGCTGGTGGTCGTCGAACCGCTCGACAGCCGGCCGCTCACCGCCGGCGACCTGTCGTGGCTGCGGCACGCCCAGCACGTGCTCGCGTCCCAGCACATCGAGACCGTCAGCACGGTCGACCCCGCCACGGTCTCGAAGAACCGGCTCGTCGGCGTCATCGGCGTGCAGATGCCCTACGCCCAAGGGCAGCTCACCACCACGCAGACCGACGCGGTCCTGACGCTGCGGCGGGACGTCGCCTCGCTCGTGAAGGGGACCAGCCTTCGTGCCGGCGTGACCGGGAGCGCGGCAGTAGCCGTCGACCAGCAGAGCTCGGGGAAGGCGGCCTTGAAGGTGGTGGCCGTCGCCACCATCGGGCTCATCCTGGCGCTCCTGCTCCTCATCTTCCGCAGCCCGGTGATCGCACTGCTCCCAGTGGTCGCGATCGGGCTCGTCTCGGTGGTCGCCGCCGGCTTGATCGGGTCCGTGAGCAAGGGGGTCGGGATGCGCGTGGACAG
>JAJYYT010000448.1:1104-2887 GCA_021800645.1 Actinomycetes bacterium | reverse complement strand
GCCCCCGCACGGTCCACGTCGTGGACGCCCTCCGCACGCCGATCGGCCGAGCGCGCGGTCTCTTGAGCTCGGTGCGCCCGGACGACCTCGCCGTCTCGGTGCTGAGGGCGATCATCGATCGCAACCCGGCGCTGCCCCCCGAGGCGGTCGACGACGTCGCCTTCGGCAACGTCAACCAGGCCGGGGAGGACAATCGCAACGTGGCGAGGATGGCGGTGCTGCTGGCCGGCCTTCCGCTCACGACCGCCGGGGTCACGGTCAACCGCCTCTGCGGGTCCAGCCTCGACGCCTTCCTGCACGCCTACCGCGCGATCGCACTCGGCGAGATCGAAGTGGCCATCGCCGGAGGTGTCGAGTCGATGAGCAGGGCGCCCTTCGTGATCGGGCGCCCCGAGCGGGCGCTCCCCTCCGCACTCGACATAGTCGACTCCACCATCGGCTGGCGCTTCACCAATCCGAACATGCCCGAAGCTTGGACGGTCTCGATGGGCGAGACTGCCGAGAATCTCGCCGCTCGCTACGACATCTCCCGCGAACGGCAGGATTGCTTCGCTCTCCGCAGCCACGAGCTGGCGGTCGACGCAGCCGAGAAGGGTCGTTTCGAGGCCGAGATGATTCCCGTGCAGGCCGGCGAGCGTGTGGTGTCACGCGACGAGGGGCCGCGTCCGACGACCTCGTTCGAGGCGCTCTCCGCACTGCGCCCTGCGTTCCGTCAATCGGGGTGCGTCACCGCGGGCAACTCGTCGAGCATCAACGACGGCGCCTCGGCGGCCCTCCTCGTGTCGGAAGGCGCCCTCGAGGAGTACGGCCTCAGCTCACTTGCCACAGTTCGCGGCGGCTCTGTCGCGGGCGTGTCCCCCGACGTCATGGGGATCGGTCCCGTCCCGGCGACGAAGCGGCTCCTCGGCCGCCTCGGTTGGCGCCTCGACGACCTCGGGGCGGTCGAGGTGAACGAGGCGTTCGCCGCCCAGACCCTGGCGATACTGCAGGAATGGGACGTCGCCGACGACTGGGGGCCGCTCAACGCCGAGGGCGGTGCCATCGCTCTCGGTCATCCGCTCGGGTGCAGCGGGGTCCGTCTCATCGCCACCCTCCTCCACCGGCTCGATCGGCGCGGCGGAGGGCGCGGGTTGGCGACGATGTGCATTGGGGTGGGCCAGGGCATCGCCGTTGCCCTCGAGGCTTCTTGACAACTCCGAACGGGTGACACTAGAAGGGCTCGAATCCTCCAGGTGCTCCGGCCAGGGGGGTCCTGAAAGGGGCGTTCGCTCCACCGCAAGCCCGTCCCGCCGGAGAGCGGACGATTGGAGATGAGGTGACGATCGATGGCTGAGAAGGCTCCCGGTGCGAGCGTGTGGGAGGCCGCTCTCTTGGAGCTGCTCGAGTCGCACGCCGCGGACGAGGCCGACTCCGAGGCGAGCTACGCCGAGCTCTCCTCGCAGGTGGGTGCAGGGGACATCAAGTTCCTCATGGATCTCATTCTCGACGACGAGCGCCGCCACCACAGATGGATGGCGCAATTGGCGGACTCCGTGAGGACCCTGTCCGGCGACGCCCTGTCGCCACCGATCCCGAGCCTCGGCCGCATCGCCAATCCTGCCGCACTCCTCCACGCCAGTCGCCAATTTCTCGCCGTCGAGCGGTCCGATGCGAAGAAGCTCCGGCACCTCCTCCGTGACGCGCACGCCCGCGGGCGGGTCGCTGGGCTCCGCCGCCGGGAGCCGCCAGACAAGATGCACGACGCGCCGGTAACCGGAGAGGCCCAGTTCCGAAAGCGGGGCGA
>JAJYYT010000448.1:0-1094 GCA_021800645.1 Actinomycetes bacterium | reverse complement strand
GGCGGTTCTCGTGCGCATGATGCTCGCCGACACGACCAAGCACATCGAGATCCTCCGCTTCATCGAAATGCGGGCGAAGCAGGCCGAGAAGCCCCCGCGCTGATCGCCGCGGCCCTCCCGGCGAGGGTGTGCGGCGCGCCAACCCGGCGGCGAGCCATCTCGGTAGCCCACCCTCGGGGCGTGCTTGACACCCTCCGGCGGCTCCTTCTACGGTGACCACGGTGCATCACTACCGGAGTAGCTACTAATGGCCCATGCCTGAAGAGGGCGACCGGCCGGTCGTGCTCGTCACCGGCGGCTCGAGGGGTATCGGCCGCAGTGCGGCGATCGCCTTCGCCCGTGAAGGCTTCGATGTCGCCGTCGGCTACTCGAGGAGCGCCCCGGAGGCGGAAGGGGTCGCAAAGGAGGTGGCCGCGGCCGGCGCTCGGGCCGGGGCCTTCCGGGCGGACGTTTCCGACGACGACGCCGTCCGCCAGATGGTCGGGCGGGTCGTGGGGGAGTTCGGTCGCCTGGACGTCCTCGTCGCCAACGCGGGTACGACCATCGACACCCCGCCGTCGGATCTGAGCGGCCTCGACCTCGGCGCGTGGGACCGCGTCTTCGCAGTCAACGTTCGCGGCCTGTTCTCCGTGGTCCGCGCCTGCGTCCCGCACCTGCGCAACTCACCGGTCGCTTCCATCGTCACGACCTGCTCGGTGGCCGGTCTGCGTCCGGGGCCTCAGCCCTTCCCCTATGCCGCCTCGAAGGCGGCGGTCGCCAATCTGACGAGGACGCTTGCCGGTGCGCTCGCACCCGAGATCCGGGTGAACGGCGTCGCGCCGGGATGGTTGGTGGGGGAGTGGATGGAGCACCAGCTTGGCGAGCACTACGACCGGCTCATGGAGCGTCGTGCAAAGATGACACCGCTCAAGCGTGTGGCGACGGCCGACGACGTCGCCGAGACGATGCTCACCCTGGCGCTCTCGAACCGGTTCGTCACGGGACAGATCCTCGTCGTGGACGGCGGTTTCAGCGCTGTCACCTGACGCGGTGGCGGCTGGCGCCCGGGCGGGCACCAGCTCGAATGCAGGAGAGGCGCCCAGCGCGGCGCCGGT